>QHYL01000174.1 GCA_003224105.1 Acidobacteriota bacterium
GTCGACTTCATAGCAGCGGCCGACAAAGCCGAAGTTCATCCATTCCCGCCGGCAAGCCTTCAGCGAAAGCCTCTACTCCTTCATCACGCGCTCATACAAATCCGGCGGCGTGCGGGAACCTTCCTTCGGAATCGCATAGTAATGACGGCTGTTTCGAACGATCGCCGGTTCAAAAGCGCGAATAAACTCCGCGCGCGCTTCCAGCGTTTCCTGAATCGTTTCCAAACTGCGCGGGTAGTGATATCCCGCATGCACGCGATACTGATTGATTGCCGAGGCGGCGCGCAAAATCCCTAACGGATCGAACAGCCGCACGCTGTGCCCCTGCTCGGCAAGCCGAATCGCTACGGTCGCCCCATAGATACCTGCCCCCGCTACCGCAACTCTCACGCCCATGTTCACCGTGCTACAGACAGCCCTTATGCCACTCCTATCGCGTAGAATTTGTCGCTGAACTCGATGCCATCGGCACAAGCATGCCGTCGCGAATCCGGTAATCCACGTTGCGCCAGCGAATGCGCCTCCGCCCGAACGTCAGCAACCAGATAACGAACGCGGTCGCATCCCAGACGATGATGAGCGGCATCTTTTTCCAAAGCCCATGCTGCTTCATTCCCCACGCGCCCACAAACCACGTGATCGCAAGTCGAAATAACAAATACATGCCGACGTAGCTGATCCCAACGCGGTCCGAGGGATGAACAAAAAGCACCGCCAAGCTCCAAGGCAACCCTTGCGTAAAGGCAAGCCCGATGTGCCCCCACGGCCGCATGTGCCGCATCACCGTCAGCCAGCGCAGCCGCTTGATGAACAGCTCCTTGAACGAGCCATAATCGGGAACCGTTTTCACGGCATACGGCAGCAGCTCGACTTCATAACCCTGCTGCGCGATATATCGCCCCACCAGCAGGTCGTCCGCCGGACGATTCTCGATGGCTTCGTATCCGCCAAACGCCTTCAGGACAGATCGCGTTGTCACAATGGTCTGCCCGAAAGCGAACTTAATGCCATCCAGTTGCCGCGCGACAAAAATTCCGGGAAAGAAATCGCAAATCATGCCGATGGATTGGAGATTTTGCGCAAAGGTCTTGTCTTCCGTGGAAACGTACAGGCACGTCACCCCTCGGACTTTCGCATTTCGCAGAGGCGCCACCACAGTGCGCAAGTAGTTCGGCTCCACGCGAACGTCACTATCATTGATGACCAGGACTTCGTGCCTCGCCTCATTCACCATGCGCACAAGCTTGGCTACTTTGTCGTTGATGGCCTTGCGCCCCGATCCAAAGAGAATTTGAATCTGCCGCTCAGGAAAATCGTGTTTCAGCTTTTCCAAAACCGGCACCGAAGGATCACTTCCATCCCCAACGCAAAAAATCAGCTCGTACTCCGGATAGTCCTGCCGGCAATAGCTCGCCAGGTTTTCGTAAGCCTCGGGATCCAGCCCCCGCAAAGGTTTGAGGTTGCTTACAGGCGGCGTGAAACCGGAATCCGCGCGCAAACGCTCCTCCGCGTGCCGGAAAAACCGCCAAGTGCTGAAAAGGACAAGCAAATAATAGACAAGAGGGGAAGCTGCGAGGATGAGAAAAAGATAGCCGGCACTCTGCGAAATCATCGCACCCCTTGCGCGAGGATACTCTTGCGCTTAGCCCGCCCGTTAGACGGTTTCATTGCGAACCAAAAGAATAGCAAAAACCGAATCACTTCGCCCTGCAGCGCTTTAGATAAGCGCCTGATATCGAGTAAGATGAAACAGCCTGATTTCTTAAGGACTGAACGAACATTTCGCGCGGGAGCACAACTCAAATCGCATGAAAGATTCTCCAGGTCTGCACCTGAAAACCTACATTTTTCTTCTCTTTATTGTTCTGTTTGCCCCGCTCGGCAATGTGCTCCTCGGCAAGGGCATGAAAACCATCGGGTCCGCACGCGACTGGGATCCGCAGGGGCTTTTTCACATATTGCTTCGGATCCTCACTTCCGGCTACATCTGGCTCGGCATCGCCTGCTTGCTCGCTTTTTTCATCGCCTATATGCTCGTGCTCACCTGGGCGGATTACAGTTACGTTCAGCCCGCCTCCGCTTTTTCCTATCTCGTCGTCGCCGTTCTCGGGCTCTTGCTCCTCGGTGAAAAGGTAAATCTCCTTCGCTGGACCGGCATCGCCGTCATTTGCCTGGGGGTCTTCATCGTTGGTCACACTCATCCACGAACCACGGAGAAGGCCTGAAGCGTGCTGGAATCTATCTTCCTATTCTTAATCGTGGCGGCAGGAACAAGCGGAGAACTTTGCGTGTCCCACGCCATGAAGACCTTGGGCGAAGTTCACGATTTTCGCCCCTCGGCCCTGCTGCAATTCGTCTGGCGCGCCGCCCGCATCGGCTGGATGTGGATTGGCATCGCATTCATGACCTTGGCGTTTTTTGCCCTGCTGGCGATGCTCTCAATGGAAAACGTAAGCTTCGTCGTCCCCATAACCGCGCTTAGCTACGCTGCCGGCGCAATTGGCGCCACGTTGTTCCTGAGGGAAAGAATCAGCACCCAGCGCTGGCTAGGCGTTCTGGTTGTTTGCATTGGCGTTACGCTCGTCTGGCTCAGCCGCCGCTAGCCGTCTTCCAACATCAAGCCGCTTCACGGCTTCTGCGGCTCTTTTGGCTGATCGATCTGCGTGGCCGTGCCGATCTTGATGGTCGTGGAGAAGCGCTTGTAGTTCGAATAGTGAACCGCAATCCGCACGTGCACATCTTCGCCATATTTGAAATGCAACACATCATCGGCGCGTGTGTACGTCGGGAACCAGTAGTGACCCTCAATATTCTCGCGGTAGTTTTCGAAATGCGGGAACGCCTGGTCCTCTTTCTTCTTCAGCAAGCCTGTTGAAGTCCCCGAAGTTTTCACGATCTGCAAGTCCTTATCGTCCACCCAAACCCGGCCGCGAAAATAACGCTGGCCCTTCTCCAGTTTCTTGGGCTCCAAATCAAAAACGTAAGTATCCAACTCATCCACGCGCTCGCGGCCTACGTACTTCACGTCGTATTTGGGCAATTCTTGCGGTGTCATCACGAAGGGCCAGACCTTTTCGATGTCATCGAAATCTTGTTGCGTCATGACCAACCTCTGAATCGTCGTAACCGGCGCGAAAGTAACTTTGTCAAAACGCTTCCCATCCGGCGTGAAGAGAATGTCGCGCACTTCGTGGAATTCCCCATCCACTTGGCCGTCCTGATCGATCGTTTGAAACGTGACGTCCTGCGTATACGTAAAGTTGTCGCGCTCTTTCCGGAACTCTTCCTCGCGCTGCGTGAATTTTTGGATGATCTCTTCCACCGGCATGGCCGGCGGCTCATTGGTGATATGGGAAGTTCTCTCTCGGGGCCCTGCCGACGATTGAGGCGCTGGCATAGACGCGGTTACCGTTCCCGGGGGCGGCGCCGGCATGGGTCCGCGCTGCTGCGCCGCAAGCGGAATGCCCGAAATCGCGATTCCCACAATCAACGCAATCCACGCGCCTGCGCTCTTTACGCAGCTCACAACCATTCCCGCTGGGCGTCCGTACATTCTCGTCTTCTCCTCACAACCTGTCTTCCATTGTACAGTAACGTTCGATGCGAACTCCGCGCCGCGCGTCGCCACGGTTTCGTCCAAGCAAATCCCTCTTTAATCCAGATAAACAGTCCCTTTGGCAATACTTTATGCGAGATCTTTGCTTCTGGCATTACAATCAATGCCCTGAATCAGGCCGTCTTACTCGGCGGAGAATTGAGCACACACGCAAGCGCCTATGGGCCACCCCCTTCTTGACCTGACGAACAAGACCGCCGTCGTCATTGGCGGCACTAGCGGCATCGGCCTCGCCCTGGCCCGCGGCCTGGCACAAGCCGGCGCCAATGTCGTCGCCACCGGGCGCCGCGAAGAATTGGTGAAAAAAGTTGCCGCAGAGATTGTGGCTCTGGGCCGCCGTTCCCTCGCTCAAGCGTGCGATGTCACCGATAACACCAGCGTCGAGCGGTTGCTGCAATCCGCCTGCAAGGAATTCCGCAGCGTCCAAATCCTCGTGAACTGCGCTGGCCGTACAAAGAAAATGCCCACTCTCGATTTTCCGGAATCCGAGTGGAACGCCATCATCGAAACAAACTTAACCGGGACTCTTCGCGCCTGCCGCGTCTTCGGCCGCCACATGGTCCAGCAGGGCTACGGCCGCATCGTCAATATCGCTTCCATCTCTTCGCTCGTCAGTCTCTATCAGGTAGCTGCTTACAGCGCCAGCAAGGCCGCCGTCGCTTCTCTCACCAAGAGTCTTGCCATCGAATGGGCCCCGTCCGGCGTCTGCGTCAACGCCCTGGTTCCCGGCGTGTTTCGAACGGATCTGAATGCTGGACTGCTCGACGGCACCGACCGCGGCAAGGAGTTCCTGCTTCGTACTCCCATGCGGCGTTTCGGCAAAGTGGAAGAACTCGTCGGCGCAACCGTCTTCCTCGCCTCTGATGCCGCCAGCTACGTCACCGGCCATCTCCTGGTGGTCGACGGCGGCATGCTGTGCAGCGGCGTTAATCAATAGCTCTTTCTACTGGCTGGTTTTTGCAACCGCTTTTGCTGATCCGATTTTCTCCCGCGCTTGGTTCACGGCTGCCAAAAACTTCCGCGCATTCTCAACAATAATCTCAGGTTGACCGGCTTTCAGCGCCTCCGCTTGCACCAATTCTCCGCCAACTCCCAGCGCCGCTGCTCCCGCTTCAATAAACTCCCCCGCTGTATTGAGATTCACACCGCCCGTCGGCACCAGCGGAACCTGCGGCAGCGGGCCCTTCAACGCCTTGATGTATTTCGCCCCCCCCACTTGCCCGCACGGAAACACTTTCACGAAATCTGATCCTGCCTCCCACGCCGTAATCACTTCCGTGGGCGTCAGCGCCCCAGCCATCATCAGCTTTCGTTCGGCGCCCGCAAGCTTGACCACTTCCAGATTCAGTCCAGGACTCACCAAAAATTGCGCGCCCGCATCCAGACACCGCCGCGCTGCCTCCGCATTGAGAACGGTTCCCGCTCCGACGAGAACATCCGAAGAACCGCTTTTCGTCAGCTCGCGAATCACGTCCACGGCTCCCGGCACGGTCATCGTAATCTCGACAATCGGAATCCCGCCTTCGCAAACGGCGTCCGCAGCCATTCGCGCCTCCCGCGGCGACGATGCGCGCACCACCGGCACGATTCCAATTTCAACAATCCTCTCTCGAACCCTTTGTTTATCCATGTGCATCCGCCCTCAAAAGCAAATCTTCCCTGTCTTCACCGCGCGATCCGCGCTCCCACACCTTTCATCACTTGCATCACTTCTTTAGACGTCACCATGGACGTGTCCCCCGGTGTCGTCATTGCCAGCGCTCCGTGCGCCGCTCCACACTCCACACACCACTGCGGCTCCTGCCCCGCCAAAAACCCGTAAATCAACCCGGAAGCAAACGAGTCCCCTCCCCCGACCCGGTCAAAAATCTCCAGATTCTCCCGGTTCTTCGCCTGATAGAACTTCCCATCGCAATAACAAATCGCGCCCCAGTCATTCAGCGTCGCGGTTTTTGCCTTCCTCAGAGTCGTCGCCACCACCTTGAATGGATAATCCTTCACCACCTTCGCGATCATTTGCTTAAATCCATCGGCTTCAAACGCTGACATGTGCTCGTCCATTCCTGGCACTTCGTAGCCCAGCGCGGCCGAAAAATCTTCCTCGTTCCCCAGCATCACGTCCACATGTGGCGCAATCTTCCGGTTGACCTCCTGCGCCTGCTTCTTCCCTCCCAGCGACTTCCAAAGCGATGCCCGGTAATTCAGGTCGTAAGAAACAATCGTTCCGTTTTTCCGCGCCGCCTGCATCGCTTCCAGCGCCACTTCCGGCGTTGTCCCCGAAAGCGCGCAAAAAATCCCGCCCGTATGAAGCCACCGCGCCCCATGCTTCCCAAAAATCTCGTCCCAATCAATGTCCCCCGGCTTCAAATTCGACACCGCCGTGTGTCCGCGGTCATAACTTCCCAGCGCCGCCCTTACCCCAAATCCACGTTCCGTAAAGTTCAGCCCGTTGCGCGCCGCCCGCCCCAGTCCATCATGTTCCACCCAGCGAATCAGCGACTGATCAACGCCGCCCTGATAAATCAAGTCCTGGAGCAGGCGCCCCACCGGATCATCCACAAACGCCGTCACTATTGCCGTCTCCAGCCCGAAGCAGCGCTTCAATCCCCGCGCCACGTTGTACTCTCCGCCGCCCTCGCACACTTCAAAGCTTCGCGCCGTCGCAATTCGCCGCTCGCCCGGATCGAACCGCACCATCACCTCGCCCAGACTCACCAAATCCCAGCGGCACTCCTTTTTCGGCTTAATCGTCAGCGCCATTCGCTCTCCTCAAAAGCGACCACCCTTCGCAAATTCCTTTCTCTTTTTGCCTCTGATTTCTCAATCCAGTCTTGCCGGCTCTAACCTCGGACTCAAAAGCTGAATCATTCCAAGCGCTATCAGATAGGCCGAGCCCGCAATCACGAAGGGAATCATATAACTCCCGGTCCATTGCAGCACATGCCCCACCACTGCCGCGATGAACAACCCCCCAATGGCTCCCGCCATTCCGCCGATTCCTGTGACCGAGCCAACTGCTTCCGCAGGAAACATATCCGAGGTGATGGTATAGAGATTCGCAGAGAATCCCTGATGGCAAGCCGCCGCTAGCCCAATCAGCAACACCGCCGACCACGTGCTCTCCACGCGGTAGGCGTACACCACGGGAATGACCCCGATGGCGCAAATCAGCAACGCGGTTTTGCGGGCTGCATTGATCGATCTCCCTCGCCGAATCAAAAAAGAAGAGATCCACCCGCCCACCACGCTGCCGATGTCCGCAATCACATAAATGGCAATCAGCGGAGGCCCGAGACGTGTCAGCGAGAGGCCGTGCCTGGCCTGAAAAAACCCCGGTATCCAGAAAAGATAAAACCACCAAACCGGGTCGGTCAGAAATTTCCCCACGGCAAAGGTCCACGTCTGCCGCAGCGGCAGCAGAGCAACCCAGGGAATCTTCTTCAGGACCTCCTGCGGATCGCTTCGGATGTAGTTGAGTTCCGCCTTCGAGAGTCTCGGGTGCTCTTCTGGTTTTTGGTAAAGCATCACCCAGAGCACCAGCAAGAGGAAACCTACGCCGCCGATGCCTACAAATGCGCCGCGCCAGCCCCAGCGCAAGCTAATCCAAGCCACCGCGACCGGTGCGAGCATCGCCCCTACATTGGTTCCCGCATTGAAAATCCCCGTGGCTAGCGCGCGTTCTTTCTTCGGGAACCATTCCGCCACGGCCTTGATACTCGCCGGGAATATTGCGGCTTCGCCCAAACCGAGAATGCAACGCGCAACTGCGAAGCTCGCCAGAGAATTGCACAGAGCTGTTCCCATAGAGGCCAGGCTCCAGAAAATCATCGCCAGCGCGTAGCCCAATCGCGTGCCCAGCCGGTCTATGATCCAGCCTACGACCAGCATGCCCAGCGCATATCCGGCCTGGAAAACCACCGTGAGATTGCCGTAGTCGACTTCGCTCCAGCCCAGGGTATGCTGTAGCGTTTCCTTCAGGACCCCCAGGACATTCCGGTCCATGTAGTTTTTTGTCGTTCCAAAGAGAAGCAGCGCGCAAATAATCCAGCGGAAATAGCCGATGCGGGAGGCTGCTTTGGTTTTCAAGGTTTCGGCAGCCTTCGCCGCGGCAACCGCCGAAGTAACCTCAGATGCAGGCGTAGGGTGTGCGGGGTCCATACTTTAAATCTAAATCAGAGTTGTCCTCTTAGGAGACAGGAAAATTCCCTACCAACTGTGCATCGTCCCATCCAGCTTCCGGTTAATCGGCAAATACGCCCTCTTGTACGGATACTTCGCCGCGATCCCCTCATCAATGTCCGCGCCAAGTCCCGGCGCATCCCCCGGATGCATCAGCCCATGGGAAAAACTGTACTTGTGCGGGAAAACCCGGTCTGTCTCTTCCGTGTGCCGCATATATTCCTGGATTCCAAAATTGTGCACGCTCAAATCAAAATGCAGCGCCGCGGCCATGCATACCGGACTCATGTCCGTTGCTCCATGGCACCCCGTCCGCACGTGATACAGCTCCGCCAGGCTCGCGATCTTTCGCAAATGCGAAATTCCGCCCGCATGCACCACCGCTGTCCGGATGTAATCAATCAGCTGCTCCTGAATGAGCTGCTGGCAGTCATAAATCGAGTTGAATACTTCGCCGACCGCAATCGGCGTCGTCGTGTGCTTCCGGATCAGCCGAAAACCCTCCTGCAACTCCGCCGGGGTCGGATCCTCCAGCCAAAACAAATGATACGGCTCCAGACTCTTCCCCACCCGCGCCGCCTCGATCGGCGTCAGCCGGTGATGCACGTCGTGCAACAACGGAACATCCTCGCCAAATTCCTTCCGCAGCCGCGCAAATAAATGCGGCACAAAATTCATGTACAGTTCCGAGCTCCACACATCTTCCTGCGGTGCGTCTTTTGTCGCGGGCTCGTAGTACATTTTCCCGTGCCCCACGCCGTACGTGCTCGGTATTCCCGGAATCCCGCTCTGCGCGCGAATCGCCTTGTATCCCATCTTCTGATACTCAGCCACGGCCTTGACGGTGTCTTCGATGTCCTGCCCGCTCGCGTGTCCATAGACCAACACGCCTTCGCGCGACGCGCCACCTAACAACTGATACACCGGCGCGTTCAGCGCCTTGCCTTTGATGTCCCACAGCGCCATATCCACGGCAGAAATCGCGCACATCGTCACCGGCCCGCGACGCCAGTACGCTCCTTTGTAAAGGTATTGCCAAATATCCTCGATGCGCCTCGCGTCGCGCCCAATCAGCAGCGGAATCACATGGTCGGTCAAGTAACTGGCCACCGCCAGTTCCCGCCCATTCACCGTCGCGTCTCCCAGCCCGTAAATCCCGTCTTCGGTCGTGATCTTCAGCGTCACGAAGTTCCGCCCCGGGCTGCACACAATTACCTTCGCATCCCTAATCTTCATCGCTCTCCTCGTCCTATCACGCCCTTAGCTCTTGTAGGGCACAGCCAGCCTGCCGCGGCAGTCGCTGCTATGCCCTCTTCTCTGCCCGTGGAAGCACGATATATCGTGCCCGCGGGTTGCAATACCGGGGCTTGGCCCGCCCGTCTTGATTGATCTCGCCCTGTCCGCTTATTTTTTCGAGTTTCGTTTCTCGAATTTCGTATTTCGATCTTCGAGCTTCGCCCCATCGCCCGAACCATGACATATATCAGGTGCCTCCCTCACTTTCAAATGTTAACCATTCGATTCCCCACGATTTCTCATCCCCAAACGCCCCTTCTGCCGGCCCTCACCCAATTCTCGGTTCTCTAAGCGTCAGTAATGAGGTGGGCACAGATGCTCTACCTGCTAATTGCCTCAGTACTATGACCACCCTATTCTGAACGCGCAGAAGGCATCCTCGAAGGGAAGCGCGCACAACTCTCTCTTGATGCAACC
>QHYL01000175.1 GCA_003224105.1 Acidobacteriota bacterium
CGAAGGACCATAAGCTGGCTGGAGGGCCAATGCCTCGCGGAACCTCTGGACGGCCTCCAAATGCCGGTTGCGCATCTGGGCGATGACGCCCAGGTTGTGATAGACGAGCGGATGTTTGGCTCCATGCCGAAGGGCGCTCGAAAAAATCCTTTCTGCCGTGTCAAGATCGCCAGACTTCAACGCTTCTATGCCGGGAGCCACCTGGGTTTCGAGTGAAGGCAGCGGATTCTCTTGCGCACAGGAGAGTGTTGGCGCGCTGAAAAGCAGCAGGAGGAGGATGTGGCTATGCAAGCTCTTCAAAAAAAGGGTTTGCAGGCTGCGCGGACTTGATTCGCTTCTTCGCATTCTCAGTGACCTGAGAGCAGTGGTCATCCGATCAAAAGTACTCTCAGAATCCTATTCCTTCAGGTTCGAAGGAGCATTCCAGCCACAATAGTATAAGACAGCGGAAGACGAGCCCCGTTCAATGTATCAATTAGGGGTCATGAATCGTGGCTCCAAACTTCACTGTGCCCTGTGAGAGAATGGGCCCGGTGGCTCTGATGCGATCGCACCTGTCGATCCCAGTGATGTCTGTGGCCGTTTTCTTGTGTCCCCACTTTCTGCACTCCGCTCACTCACGGCAGGGCCAAACCAGCGCCAGAGACCAAAAAATTCTGCTGATCCAACAGTTGATCCAGGAACACGATCTCCAAAAGGCGCACCTTGAGCTTGCAAAGGCTGCTAACCAGTATCCGGCCGATGCGGGCTTCGACAATTTGCTAGGCATAGTCGAGGCACAGCAAGGCGATTATGTCGCAGCCGAAAAAAGCCTTCGCCGAGCCATCACGAGGGATCCGACGTTCACCGGGGCCTACCTTAACCTGGGGCGGCTGTATCAAGAGAACGACGCGGTAGACCCACAGGCGGTGCGTAAAGCGATCGAAGTATATAGGCGAGTGCTCGAATATGACGCAGCAAATACCGAGGCGCTCTATCAGAGTGCGGCCCTTTTGTTACGACAAGGCCGGTACCAGGAGTCACTTAATTACGTTTCACGCCTCACGGCACATGACCAAACGAGCGCGCAGACCTTGTCCATCCGTTGCGCCGATTACGCTGGACTGTCGAACCGCAAGGGCGCCGACGACGCGGCCGCACGGTTAATGGACGCTCCGGACTTTTCCGAGCCGGACGCCCAACAAGCCTTGTTAGGGCTAACACCAGGTAAGCGCGACGACCTCATTGCCGCCCTGCTAGAGAATCTGCAAGAGCGCCAGCCACTCAGTTCAGTTTCGCTGGAGTCACTCGGCTTAGCTTACGAACATTTGAACAGGCTTGTAGAAGCGCGGGTGGCTCTGGAGAAGTCTTTCGCTAATGGAAAGCCGTCGGTTGCGTTGCTCTTGGAATTGGCACGCGTTGCCCGGCTCCAAAAAGACTATCAGGGGGCCCTTGGTTACCTGGCGCATGCGCGAGACCTGGAGCCCGGCAATGCGAGTTTGCATTACTACTTTGGCCTCGTGTGCGTGGATTTGAGCCTTATTGCAGAAGCCCGAGACGCGTTTGCAAAAGCCGTCGAGCTCCAACCGGAGAATGCAGATTACAACTATGCAATGGGAGCCGCCTCTGCCTTCCGGCAAGACCCGGCGGAGGCAGTTCCGTACTTCGAAAAATATCTTAAACTGAAACCGCAGGATCCACGAGGCAAGCTGGCTCTGGGTGCTGCACTTTTTCGGGCCAAAGATTACGAACATGCCATTTCCTGGCTGAAGCAATCCGCAGGAAGCTCCGAAACGGCTAGCAAGGCTCATTATTATTTGGGTGCGATTGCCTTGGAAGAGGACCGGTTGGACGAAGCTTTCGTTGAGCTTCAAGAAGCGTTGAAAACCAAGCAAGATTTTCCGGACGCGCTGGCTGAGCTTGGCCGGTGGTATTTAGACCGCAAAGACTACCGACAAGCGGAGAAACAGATTCAACTAGCACTAAAAATTGAGCCGGACCACTATGCCGCAAACTTCTACCTCTTGATGCTCTACACTCGTACGAAGGATTCGAAACAAGAAGCGCAGGCCAAGCGTTTCGATGAGCTAAAGAAACTGCTGGCAGAAAAAAATCAGGAATTTCTGCGCATTGTCGAAGTACGTCCATTTGAAACTCCATGAAGACGCTCAATTGGAAATCTGAATGTTCCGTCTTGTCGTTGAGCTTGCGGCTTCTCTTGTTGTTGATTTTTATGGTTGTCATCTCGAGCCACGCATATGGCCAGTGGTCGCTTAACGAGTGTACCCGGGCCTTTTATCGCGGTGACTATGCCCTGGCAGTTCAATTGGCGGAGAAACATCTGCATAAATTCCCCAAGGATGTGCCGGTCCGAGTAGTTTTGGCTCGGGCGGAGCTTGCTCAAGGGAAGCCTCTCCAAGCTCTTGAAGAGCTTCGGACGGCGCTCGAATCCGATCCGAAAAGCATTGACGCTCTTTATTATTTGTCTGTTGCTTCCAAAGAGCTTTCGCAAAACGAATATCAGCGGCTATTTGCAATAGCTCCGGACTCCTTCCGCGCACACCAGCTTCTCGGCGAGGCCGCTTTGAGTTCCAAAAACCCAACAGAAGCTGAACACGAATTCGACAAAGCCCTGGAAGTGAATCCTCGGTCCGCGGAGGTTTCAACGGAATTAGCAGAGCTGAAGCGGTCGCAGTCGAAGTTCGATGAGGCGATTACCTACTATTTACAGGCGGAGAAGAATGGACCGCCGAATTATGACGTCGCTTACGGGCTGGGTGCTTGCTATACATACAAGCAAGAGTATTCTGAGGCGATTGAATGGCTAAAGAAGGCGGTGGCGCTGGCTCCAGATGCTGTTGCAGGCCGGTTTGCCCTCGGCAACGCTTTGTTTCAGGATGGACAGTTCACGGCAGCCATCCCCGAATTGAAGGATGCTCTGCGGCGCGAGCCTCGGATGAAGCAAGCGTATTTCCTGCTTGGCCGGGCCTATTCCAAGCTTGGGAAGGCTGAAGAAGCAAGAGTGGCTATCCAAAAGCTGGACGAGCTTAATCGCTCCGAGGTGCCGGAAGAGAGGAAAAAAACATCGGGTCCGGTCACGCAAAAACCCGAGTAACTCCGCTAGTTTCCCGCAGGGAATCGTTGCCGTCGATTTTCTTAATCCCAGCTATTTGGAAACTTTCAGCAGCACGGCGCCGTGGCTCGGCACTTCTGCAGCGTAGGAACTTTGCGCCGCGCCCAGATCTTTGTGGTCCAAAAGATCACGAAGCTTCGCTGAGGCTGGCGCACCGATCGTCTTGAATTCAAGTGTCATCTTAAAAGCAGACTCACTGCGATTGAAAAGCCCTACGGCTTGGCTGCCGTCGGCCAGCGGCCTTGCCCAAATCTCCAACGGGCCTTCCTGCCAAAAGCGGTGTCCTTGTATTCCCTTCGGGTCCTGATCGACGGCAATCACTTCAGAATTCGTGAGAAGTTCCTTCGTTTCCGCAGACATGGTCCGAATATCGTTGCCAGCCAGCAGCGGGGCAGCCAGGATTGCCCATAGCGCCATGTGCGTGCGATATTCGTCGCGATTCATTTTGCCGTTGCCGATTTCCAGCATGTCCGGATCATTCCAGTGTCCGGGACCGGCAAACTTCTCCAGACCGTTTTGTCCAAATCCTATTAGCGACATGCTGTCGTAACTGTCGCTTATGTCTTCCGTGGTCCTCCACAAATTGCCGGTTTTCGGCCCCCATCGCCATGGCGCTTTCACGCCCCAGTTGCAAATGCTGAACACGATGGGGCGGCCGGACTGCGCCAGAGCGTCGCGGAATTTCGCATATTGCATCTCCGGATCGAGACCCTCCGCATTGCACCAATCGATCTTCACATAATCGATTCCCCAGGAAGCATACGTTTTTGCGTCTTGAACCTCATGGTTTAGGCTCCCCGGCCGCTTTTCACAAGTGCCCGTGCCCGCATCGGTGTAAATCCCCAGTTTCAAGCCCTTGCCGTGGACGTAATCTGCCAGCGCTTTCATCCCTTCGGGGAATTTTTCGGGATCGGCGACGATAGTCCCCTGGGCATCGCGACTCACCTGCCAGCAGTCGTCTATGTTCACATACTGATAGCCAGCCGCCTTCATACCGCTGGTGACCATGGCATCTGCCATTTCGCGAATGAGTTTGTCGCTCACGTTGCAGCCAAACTTGTTCCAGCTGTTCCACCCCATTGGCGGAGTCAGCGCCAGCGAACCAGAAGACTGAGAGAAGGCGGATGGGGCGAACCAAGCAGCTGCGATGACGAGGAGGAATAATGCAAATCGAGTGACCCGGCAGGGGCGTGTCATAGGTGAAATCCTCGCATAAAAGCCATACGTAACCGCTTACGTGGAGCCTAGCACGTCTAACCGAAAAGTGCGATGCTATTCCGCGGCAACGCCAGGCGCTTCTTGCCAGACTCGAAATCTTGTGCAGAAACTGAGAAGGACCTGCGGCCTGAAGGTTAACCGTTTGCGAATTTCGCTGCGTTTCTTAGGAGCGGCACGGGGAAGCATGCGAAAGAGCATTTTTTGCTGGAGTTGTCTGACTGCCACCGTGCTCTCGTCTTGGCTTTGGCAAAGCGCTTCTTCTCAAGAATCTGAGGAACGCAAGCCGCAAAAGCAGGAGTCCACAGGGGTGGCGACCGGCACGCCTCACGCTCCCGTGAAAGACGCCATGTCCCGCCCGATCACGGCTGGGGGATTTGTGGACGGCGCGCCAATCGTATTCGCTGACATCACGAAGCAAGCCGGTCTTGACAAGTTCCGCCATCGCTCTGGAACTCCAGAAAAGGCGACTATCCTCGAGACCCCTGGATCAGGTGTAGCTTTGCTTGATTATGACAACGACGGCTGGCTGGACATCTATCTGCTCAACGGCTCCACGTTTGCTGCCTTGAAAGGGAAGGAGCCAGCTCCCCGCGCTATGCTGCTGCACAACAATCATGACGGCACCTTCACCGATGTAACTGCCAAAGCTGGCGTGCCGAATGAGCGATGGGGATTCGGCGTGGCTGTAGGCGATTACGATAATGATGGCTGGCCGGACATCTACGTTGCCAATTACGGAAAGAACCGCCTCTATCGCAACAATCACGATGGAACGTTTACTGATGTGGCGGAGAAAGCCGGCGTCACTCTTGGTGGTTGGTCCACAGGGCCAACTTGGGGCGACTATGATCGGGATGGCCTGCTGGATTTGTTTGTGCCAGGTTACGTGCAGTTCGATGCCGACCATCCACCTGTCGCTGGGCAAGGTGGAATCAGCCTGAGCGCATGCCAATATCGCGGCGTGAGTTTCGCCATGTGCGGCCCTCGCGGTTTGCCGGGGGAAGGCGATCATCTATTTCACAACAACGGCGATGGCACATTCACCGATGTCAGTCAAAAAGCTGGCGTCGCCGACCCGCAGCATTATTACGGCTTGGCCTCGGTGTTTGTGGATGAGGACGACGACGGCTGGCTTGATTTGGCCGTGGCCAACGACTCCGTTCCCCGGTATCTGTACCGCAATCTTCACAATGGCACTTTCGAGGATGTGAGCTATCTGTCCGGGTTCGCTTTGACCAATGAAGGGTTGGCGCAAGCGTCCATGGGAATCGCCGTGGGCGACTACAACAGGGACAGCGAAGTCGACTTCTTATTTACGACATTCTCGGACGATTACAAGACACTCTATCGAAATGACGGCGGGAATAATTTCTCTGACATCACGTTTCGCGCGGGATTGGGCGGTCCCACCATTCCTTTCCTCGGTTGGGGGGCTGGGTTTCTGGACTTCGATAACGATGGACTCCTGGACATTTTCCTGGCCAATGGTCACGTTTACCCTGCGGTGGACCAGCGCGACTGGGGCACAACCTGGGCGCAGCGACCGCAGTTGTTCCGCAATCTCGATGGCGCTAAGTTTCAAGAAGTTCCGCCCGCAACAGGGAGCGGCTTGGCGGATGTCATTCCCGCGCGCGGTGCGGCGTTTGGCGATCTCTTCAACGACGGCCACATTGACGTTGTCTTGAACAACATGGACTCGGCGCCTGCGCTCCTCAGAAACGTTGTAACGAACGGGAACCATTGGATCGCATTTAAACTGATTGGCGGACCAAAAAGTCCGCGGGATGCCATCGGCGCGAAGATTTTTGTGGCTGCCGGAGGCGTTCGGCAACGCGCCGACGTGATCAGCGGGGGAAGCTACGGGTCGAGTTCGGATCCGCGGCTGCATTTCGGATTGGGTTCTGCGACGAAAGTGGAAAAAGTTGAGATTCATTGGCCAAGCGGGAAGACGGAAGAAATTGCCGTGTCAGGTGTGGATCGAATCCTGACGGTGATCGAAGGAAAGGGAGTTGTTGAGAAATAGCCTGCCCAGATTCTTTACGTTGGCCAGGGTTCCTGCCCTGAGCGTGATATTTCAGCTCCGAGCTTTCTGTTGGTTTTCCCTCTGCTGTGTAGCCGCCTGTGCTTTTTCCCTTTCCTGTCCAGGTCACTCTCAGACAAAATCAAACCACACAAGCAGCTTTTCCGACTTTCGCCCGCGAAAGGAATTGCCAGGGGAAGGCTTCGTAGGCCCCCAGGCTTGCGTAAGTTGCCACGCTCAAAAGAGCAGTTCGCACTCGCAGACCGCCATGGCACACGCTTTGCAAAAGCCCGCCGAAAGCCCAGTGCTGAAGACACATCCCCGAATGACTTTTCGCGCCGGCCAGTTTTTGTACGAGATTGTAAGCGACGGCACGCAGAGCGTGTACCGCGTAACTGACGGAAAGGAAACTCTCGATGAGCCGATTCTTTATGCGTTTGGTAACGCGCACATTGCCCAAACTTACGTTTTCCGTCACGGGGAAAAACTACTCGAGGGCCGCGTGAGCTACTATGCGTCCATAGATGGATTGGACTGGACTGTTGGGGACGCACTGCATCCTCCACCAAACCTGGAAGAGGCAGCGGGACGGGACATCGACAGCGATGAGGCACGCAATTGCTTCAGTTGTCATGGGACCGCAGCACGGGCAAATGGAAAACTTCAGCTCGATCCTCTGATTCCTGGAGTAAGTTGCGAAGCCTGCCACGGGCCGGGACAGAAGCATGCCATGGCCAAGCTCCTCGAAACAGGAGCGGATTCGTTGATCTTTAATCCCAAGACTCTTGACGCGGAGACGTTATCGCAGGAATTCTGTGGGGCATGCCATCGTGGTGTGGATTCGGTTGCCATGATGCCGGACCTCGGCGGCGTCAGTAATGTCCGCTTCCAGCCCTATCGATTGTTTAACAGCCGCGGCCATGACGCTAAGGATCCGCGCCTGACCTGTACCGCCTGCCACGACCCACACGTGAATCTGAATCAGCAGGACGCCGGCAATGACTCTCATTGCAAAGTCTGTCATGACTCCGGAACCGCAGCGCAAACGCGGCACGCTAAACAAGACAAGTCAGCGGGTGCCAAACGTCGCGAGGCTTCTTTACCCAGCACAAAATGCCCAGTGGCGGGCGATAAATGCATGAGTTGTCACATGCCCAAGGTGGAGGTCCCCGGCTCGCACTTCCAATTTACCGACCATCGTATTCGAATTGTGCGGCCGGGCGAGCCATACCCTTATTAAATTGGGTCCGGAATCACTTGATTCCAGAACCTTCAACAATGGTGATGTAGCGGTCAATGGGAAGCTCCGTGAAGGTTTCCACGTGCTCGCTCGGGTGCGGCCAACGAATCTCCAGCTTGTCTATTTTCTTACGTTTGCCAATGCCCAGCACTTCACGGGGATCATGCGAAGAAAGATAACTGCCGCCTCCAACTTTGAGCCTGGTGCGCTTCAGATCTCCCGCCTGCCACATAATAGTCGCGCCAACGGCATCGGGATTGGATTTCTTGCCGATCAGGCGCAAGCCGAGCCAATGATTGTCGGCTGCGGCGTTGTTCTTTAACAGCAGGGGCGGTCCGTCATTAACAGCGACGAGAACATCCGGCGCACCATCGTTGTTGAAATCTCCTACCGCCATCCCGCGTGCCGCAAAGCTCTCGGCGAAAACCGGGCCGGCGAGTGTGCCGACGTTCTCCAGCGCCCGGCCATTGTTGTGCAACAGCAGCAGCGGCTCTTTGTAACTGATATGGCTCGAATGGGATTCAATCTTGTCATCGGGATGTCCATTGGCGATGAAAAGATCCACGTTGCCGTCGTTGTCATAATCGAAGAACTTCACTCCCCACCCGCTCATCAAGCGCGTCAAACGGCCCAGACCCATGGAGCCGGCCTTGTCCTCGAAGGTGAGGTCATGGTTGTTGCGGTAGATGGAATACATCTCCTGATCCACGTTCGTGACGAAGAGGTCCTGCCAACCGTCTTGGTCGTAATCCGCCGAATCCACACCCATGCCGGATCGCTCGCGGCCATTCTGGCTGTAGGCCACGCCTGCTTCAAGCGCAGCGTCTTCGAACTTTCCGTTGTGCTTGTTCACAAAAAGAAAATTCGCGACCGTATCGTTGGCCACAAACAAATCCATCCAGCCGTCGTTATTAACGTCTGTGGCGACAACTCCCCAGGCCTTTCCCAGGGCCTTCGCAATCCCTGACTCCGCGCTGACGTCCGTAAACGTGCCGTCACCGTTATTGTGAAACAGCCAGCTCGCTGCCGGCGCATATACCCGCGGAATGCAATAGAACCTTTCACGCGTCTTTTCGTTGCCGCAAAATTTGTTCTTTGACTTGTCAAAATCAACAAAACGACAGACAAATAAATCGAGCCGGCCATCGTGGTCATAATCAAACCACACAGCGCTTGAGGCCCAGCCAGGGGCTGCCACCCCTGCCTTTTGTGTCACATCCGCAAATGTTCCGTCGCCATTG
>QHYL01000682.1 GCA_003224105.1 Acidobacteriota bacterium
CACTGGACAACCCGAGGTATCCCAGCGCGATCCATTCGAACGCGCCACAAGCGCCCCACATTTCCGCAAATTCCTTGGCGATTGACGCGGTGAATCCTAACCGCTCTGCAGGAGCCGTCCACACAATCGCGCCTTCGCCGGTCTGGCAATTCTGTTTGTGAAGTTCGCTCATGCGCATCGCTCCGCATGCCGCAGAGGTTCCCGTATTTGCTGCAGACGATTTATCATTCGCAAAACGGGCCAACCTTGCTTCCGGGCAATCCGTGCGAGCTTCGGCGTTGGATTCGCAGCCACTGGATTCCCAACAGCCGCAAGCATCCAGCGATCCTGTGCGCTGTCGCCATACGCCCAGCTTCGCGACAAGTCGAGACTCATTTCTTCATCCAACGCAAAAATGGCGCGTGCTTTCGCTTTGCCGAACATCGCTTCCCCCAAGATTCGTCCGGTCCACCTGCCGTGGTTTTCTTCCAGCTTCGTCGCGAATACTCGAATACCTGCGGCAATTCCACGAGCCGCCAGTTCAGCTTCCAACGTTCGAGCTGCGGCATTCGCCAACGGCTCAAGCGTGCCGCTCACAATCACGATGGCGTGTCCTTGCATTGCATGCCAAACGACCCGCTCCACGCCCTCTTCAAAAAAGTGAGGGACAGACCGCCGTGGATTGCAGTTCGGAGGCAGCGATACCTGTCCCTCGCTCTGGCTTGCCTTACGTCGCCAAGAATGACGGTTCTCGTACTCGTAAGAATCGGTGCGATTCTCAACGCCCCGCTGATCGAAGCTGTGCACGCCGCGCAGATACATCTTGTTCGCATGCATCACGCAGCCGATTCCACGCGGAAGCAATTTCAGCGTTTCTCGCAGCCACAGAAAATAGTTCGTCAACGGAATTTCGCGGCGATAACGCAACAAACGAAAGAACCGTTGCTCGAGCGACGGCAACGACAGCAGTGTTCCATCCAAATCGAAAAAGGCAGCCACTCGCGCGCTCATGCTGCCTCCTGAGCTGCGGCTTTCGCGCCGCGGCTCTGCCGGACGCCGTTTGCGAAGTACTTCCAACCTTCCAGAAGCACGGGCAAGCCGCGCACCAGACAGAATACGGCGGTCGCTGTGGTGAGCACTTGCGCTCCCGTTCGAATGGTTGCGCTCACGCCTCCCCCGAGTCCGCTCACTAGCGCCACCGGCCCGCGCGTAAGGGCCAGTTCAAAACCCAGGTAGCAGAAGCACAAGCATTTCATCGCTGCGTAAAGCCCGCGGCTCCACCGAGATGCCACCAGGGCGCGCCCCCACCACGTTTGCACCATGGCGTTCGCTCCCCAGCCGGAGTGGCCCGCCTTCATTGCCAGGCCGCGAAGACAATCCGTCGCCGCGCCGCGCGCAAAAAACAAAATCGGCAGCCACAGCGAAACCATGCCGACGACCGCGAAATAGGTGAAATAGACATTTTCGATCATGCGGTCGCCAAGGATGTCCACTTGCGCGCCAACGGGCGTGGCCATTTTTTTCTTGCGCGCCATGTGTCCGTCCAGCGCATCGAGCGCGATCGAGGTAACCGTCAGCGCCAACGCCACCAGGTTGGGCCAGGCGCCGCGCCCAAACAGGCTGACGGCGGCAAAGCCCACCGCCACGCGCAGCAGGGTCACCTTGTTGGGCGTCCATTCAAATGGCATGGCGGGGCTCCTCCACGAGCGCTCGCTGATTTGAATGGCAACTGGGGTGCCATTTGCTCGCTTCGCAATTCCTTTGGAATCAACCCATTACAGAAGTCCCGTGAAAACGAAGACCAGACATTCCGCCAGCCAAAGGCTTCATCTGTCGCCTCTTCGCTTGAGACCGGATGGGTGTTGCTTCTCCTCGCGTGCACCGTCTAACTCCCAGAGCCCTCTCGCCCTTGGAAGCTCGCGAGAGTGAACAACATGGGAATTATTCCTCGGGATTACGCGATTCCTTCCATTGCAGGTATGATGCGAAGTTGAAGGTGTGACGCAAACATGACTCCAACCGATGTCTCTCTCGCAGGGGCGTTTCTGGCAGGGCTGGTATCGTTTCTTTCCCCCTGTGTGCTGCCGTTGGTTCCCGGTTACATCTCCATGCTTTCCGGCATCGGTATGGAACAGCTTCGCCAAGGCGAGGTTCCGCGTTCGGGACTG
>QHYL01000683.1 GCA_003224105.1 Acidobacteriota bacterium
CTTTTGTTGCGGGCTTCTCTGTTGTGTTCATCGCCTTTGGCGCTTCCGCCAGCGCGGTTGGGGCTTTCCTCAAGCAAAACCGCAACCTGCTCGCGCCTGTCGCTGGCGCGTTGATTCTTCTCTTTGGCTTGCACCTCATCGGCGCGCTCATCAAGCTCAAGTTGCGCATCGGGGTGATTCTTGGAGTGATTCTCGCAGCCCTAGGAGTCGCAGCGCTGCTGCGGCAGGGTCCGCTGTTTGCAGGACTCAAGGCCATGCACTTCTTTTCGCTCTCGTTGATCGGATTCTTC
>QHYL01000684.1 GCA_003224105.1 Acidobacteriota bacterium
CTACCGTGATCCGGGACGTGAGCCAGGACCCGTGGCAATCGGAAGAGTGCGACCTCTTCGCGCTGGTGGACAGCAAAGGCAAAATCACGGCGCTGCAAAGCAGGATTTCCGACTTCCCCGCCGATGTGTCCCACGAAAGCATTAAGGCGCTGGTGCGCGGTGCGAACAACCCGGATTGGTGGGTAAACGGGCGGCGCATTTACCAGTTGGTGGTGAAACGCTTCTTCAAAGACCCCCCGATCAACAGCATGCCCATGGGCGCGGTGATTGTAGGACGCGAAATTGATTCCGCGCGCGCGAGAGACTTGGGGCGGATTTTGTCGAGCGAAGTGGTTTTCCAGTATGGCGGCGACGTCACCGTGAGCTCGTTGGCAGCGGTGGATGAGCAGCAAGTGGCGCAAGAAATCAAGAGCGGGCACAAGGCGCTGGAGCCGCAACTCGGCAAGAAGCATTTCTATTCGAGTTCGCTGGACTTGACGCCGGGAGCGCGGCCGAGCCTGAGCTTTGTGGTGCTGAAATCGGATGAAGAGGCGCTGGCGTCGGTCGGGCGGCTGAACCATTTGCTGATTGGGCTGGGGCTGATTGTGGTGCTGGCGGGGGTGATGCTCGTTTACGTGATTTCGGATACGTTCACGAAGCCACTGGGATTGCTGGTGGAAGGCGTACGGGCGCTGGAGGAAGGCAATTTTGGCTATCCGCTGAGAGCGGATGGCGACGACGAAGTGGCGCGGGTGACGCGAGCGTTTGAAAGCATGCGGCACACGCTGGAACGAAACGAAGAGCATCGCACACAGCTTGAGGAACAACTGCGGCAGGCGCAGAAAATGGATGCGCTGGGGCGGCTGGCGGGCGGCGTCGCGCACGACTTCAACAATTTGCTGACGGTGATCAAGGGCAACAGCGATCTGGCGCTCGACCGGATCAAGCCGACGGACGCGGTGCGCGCAAATTGCGAACAGATCCGGCGCGTGGCGGACCGCGCGGCGCTGCTGACGCGGCAGTTGCTGGCATTCAGCCGCCGGCAAATGCTGCAGCCGAAAATCCTGGACTTGAATGAACTGATCGTGGAAATGGGCAGGCTGCTGCAACGGCTGCTGCGCGAGGACATTGAATACAAGACGCAGCTTGGCGAGCCGCTCGGGCGCGTGCAGGCGGACCCCGGGCAAATGGAGCAGGTGCTGCTGAACTTGATTGTGAACGCTGCGGACGCGATGCCGAAGGGCGGGACGCTGACGATTGAGACGGCAAACGTCCACGTGGACGAAGGATTCGCACAATCGAGGACGCCGCTGGCGACGGGCGATTACGTGATGCTGGCGGTGAGCGATACCGGTTACGGCATGGAAGCAAGCACCAAAGCGCGAATTTTCGAGCCGTTCTTCACGACAAAGGAGCCCGGAAAAGGCACGGGACTGGGTCTGGCGACCGTGTATGGCGTGGTGAAGCAGAGCTCGGGCTACATTTTTGTGGATTCGGAACCAGGAGTTGGGGCGCGGTTTGAAATTTACCTTCCGCTAGTGCGTGAGCAGGTGGAGGCGGTTCCTAAAGAGGAACGCGCGGCAAAGTTGCGGCCGGGACGCGAGACGGTGCTGCTGGTGGAAGATGAAGCCGATGTGCGAGCGCTGACGTGTGAATTTTTGAAGGCGGCCGGTTATCAGGTGCTGACAGCGGCGGACGGCGAAGAAGGACTGGAAACCGGGCAGAGATTTGGAGACGACATCGATATTTTGGTGACTGACGTGGTGATGCCGCGGCTGCGTGGGCCGGAACTTGCGAAACGGCTGAGGCGGCTGCTGCCAGACTTGAAGGTGGTTTACATGTCCGGGTACACAGAAGAATTCAGCGAAATGCTGCACGACGCATACTTCCTGCAAAAGCCGTTTTCGCGTGATGCGCTGCTACGGCAAATGCAGGATGCCCTGAAAGGCAAGCCAGCGGAACAAGCGGACCGCCCCGCATTTTCGCTGCGAATCAATTAGACAGGCCAAGGCTGGGTACTGCGCCTCTCCTTTC
>QHYL01000643.1 GCA_003224105.1 Acidobacteriota bacterium
ATCGTCGCAGGCACTTTCGCCACTGGCGGGTTCCCGGACGTAGCAATCACAAATGACGTTTCCGGGGCCGCAGGCGATATCACCGTAGTTCTTAGTCCGGCAAGTTTGTTTACGGGTGGCGTGGCCCCTGGAGCCTTGCAGCAGCCTTACCCCGGTTCCGAATATGTGGACCTCGGCGTGAAAATCAAAGCCACGCCCACTCTTCATCCCAATTCGGAAGTGACCCTGCAGTTGGAATTCGAAATCCGCGCGCTTGCCGGAAGCGCTGTCAACGGCATTCCCATCCTTTCGAACCGCACGCTGTCACAAACCGTGCGCGTGAAAGAAAACGAACCGACGCTGATTACCGGCATGACGGACACGGAAGAGACCCGCTCCATCGCAGGCTTGCCGGGTTTCGCGGAGGTTCCCGGGCTGAGATATGCCTTTAGTTCAAAAAACCATGCTTTTCAGGATACAGAGCTTCTCATCGTGGTTACACCGCGCAGGCTGCGCTTGGCGGATCATCTCACGCGAACGATCTATGCGGGGCGCGGCGATGTTGGCCGCAGTGCCGCAGGCCCGGCATTCCGCGGAACCCCCGCGCCACCACAGCCTCAGCCGCAACAACCCGGGCCCCCGCTACAACAGCGGCCACTTCAGCAAGAGCCGCCTCAGCAGCCCCAACAGCAGCCTCCGCCTCAACCGCAACCACAGCATCAACAGCCCTAGCCTCGGGCTGCTTCAGGGCAGCGGTTCGAACACCACCAGGGGCTGGTAAGTTCGCGGCACCACCGCTTCAGCGATGGCAATCAGTTTTTCCTGCTGGTTGAAGACGCGAAGACGCGGAGCCATCGGCGGCCCTCCATCCAGTTCCATTGTCGCTCCGGGAGGAGGCTCCACGCGCCCCGGCTGCAACTGCGAAACGGAAATATTGAACTTCGACCCGTGCCGCACGCGCCTTTCGATCACCGGCAAAACATTGATTCGCGGAAAATTCGGCAGCAGGTTTTCGAGCTTGATCAGGCAGTTTGCGAATCGGCCCGCCCGGCTCGCCTCCGCAAGTTCTTCGAGCGCCATGGCTTGTTCAAGCGAAAACTCCCCCACGGCCGTACGCGTGATTTCGGCCAGATGCGCGCCGCAGCCCAGCTTTTGTCCCATTTCGTGCGCCAGTGAACGGATGTACGTCCCGGAAGAGCATTCGATAACAAACTGCGCGACGCTGCCTTCAATCCCTGTCAGCCTGTATTCGTAGATTTCCACCTGGACGGGTTTCAATTCCACTTCCTGTTTTTTCCGCGCTAGCTCGTAGGCGGGGCGGCCTCCCACTTTCTTGGCGGAGAATGCCGGCGGCATCTGTTCGAATGGCCCGAAGTGTTCGGCCGCGAGCCGCTCGAGCACAGCAGCATCGAGCGCGGGCGCAGCGTCGGGCCCTTGCGCTTCACCGTCGGAGTCGTACGTATCGGTTGCAAATCCGAAGCGGAAACCTGCGGTGTAACGCTTTCTCCTGCCGGAATAGAACCTCACCAGCCGCGTAGCCCGTCCCAGCAGCAAAACGAGCACTCCCGTTGCAAGCGGATCCAATGTTCCTAAATGCCCGATTTGCCTGAACCCTGCCAGGTGGCGTACCGCATCCACAACATCGTGAGATGTTTTCCCTTTGGGTTTGTTGATAACGAGCGCGCCGTCAAACGGCGCCGGTTGTGGCTGGCGTGGCATGGAATGAGTTTTTAGTCGTAAGTCGTAAGTCCTAAGTTGTGCGTAAAAAAACCGCCAGCCGTCCAAACTACGCACCCGCACTCACAAAAGAGTTAGCAGCGTGCGACCCCAAGGAACCCAAGCTTCGTTGTTCCCTGGCTTGCCTCCATCTAATACTTATGGCTTACAACTTAGAACTGAAAATGGCTACCGAGAACTCTTTTCCTTCGTGGACGGCCTAGCCTTCTTCTTTACTTCTTTTCGCTCGG
>QHYL01000644.1 GCA_003224105.1 Acidobacteriota bacterium
GAAACAATGCCTGCCACCACCGGCGCTAAAGCCGATGGAATCTGGGGATCGACGGAATTCGCGGAGTAATCCTTGCTCTCGACAATATAGCGATGGATTTCGGTGTGGAAGGCGTCTCGGACTTGGCTCACGTTGCCTGAAAATTCGATGACCGTGCGGCCCGGCCCTACCTTGATGTCGGTAAAGCCGTGCGAGGTCAGCCACTGCGTGACGGTTTGAATATCGGCGTCCGCGGGGCCGAATTGTTTGCCGAATTGGTCGGGGGCGAGCCAAGCGTGGTAATTCGCCGACGATTTGTTCTGCTGGTCTTCAAGGAGCTGCTGAAGAGCGGCCTCTTGGTCAGGGCTGCGTCGCAAGAGGAGGAGCATGCGCTTTAGGGGCTGCGCGTGTGCCACGAGTCCCTGGTCAAATTCAGCGCGGGCGAGAGGATGGACGTTTCCCCACAGAGTAACCAGGCTCTTTTCATCGATGGCCTGCGTGATGCGCGGGGACGGGGTCGCCGTTTGCGCTACCGCGTGCCAGGAAGAAGCCGCCAGAACAAATACGAGAAGCAAAATGCGAAGGGTCAAGCTGGATTTGATTGGTCGCATAGATTGGCCCACACTTCGGAGGATTTGTCGAACTTTGCCTGACAAGCGAACTTGTTTTGGAGAACCACCCTCAAGTTAAGAAGCACCACCGCCCAAAAACCACCACCGGCCTAAAAAAACCACACTTGGACTCGAAATGGCATGAGGCTACTGGAAAGGCGGTAGAGAGCGAACCGGGCGAATCCCTTTATTAGGAATAGGGTAAAGACCTGAGTCTCGCCGTTGTTCCATTAGCCTTTTGCCGGCCTTTGCGCGCGAAATTCAGCCCTTCAGCCGGAGCAAACGCCGCACTTTCACGGCTAACGTTCCGTTGAGATGGGTCGGGGACAACCACCACTCTGCGCCCTACGATAGCATAGGGGCCTGTAACTTTCCAGATACGTAAATGAGATATTGCGCCGCAGCTCCCGGCTCGAACCTGTTGATGTCGGTGACCAAGATTCCATAAGAACCAAAAGCAGATCCCTCATCCCGCAAGAAGCGCGGGGATTCGGGATGATGCGTTTGGGAAATGTGTTCTTGAGGCGCCAGCGGGGCAGCGCCCATTTTGAAGCTGGAAAGTATAGGCGGACAACGGCAAACTTCGGCCTGCGCGAAGAGACGGCAGAGCGCGCTGGCACTCTGCCGTCTCGGGGCAACCCACCTTTTTGTTTGCGCTTCTTTTGTTTGAAAACCTCGTTCGAAGAAGTTGCCGCAGGGTTTACTCTTCGTCACCGTCCAAGCCGTCGACGGGAGTGATGGTGCCGAAAAGGCCGTGCGATTCGCCTTGAATGCCTGCGGTGAAAAACAAGGTGGTTGCAGGGCCGGATCCGTTTTTGGGGGGATTGGGATCCGAGTCGCCGCCAAACGCGATCATCCAGGGGTCCAGACAACGCCCCAGGGCGAGTTCATCCACGGGCCGTGCTCAAGATGGCCAATGAGCTTGCCCGAAGGCGTGAAGAAAAGCACATATCCGAAGCCGTCGCCCGCAACGTCATCGTGCCTAGCGGCGTCCTGCTTTGCGTAAGTGACGAAGAGAGTCCCGCCAATATTCTGAATATTGAAAGGAGCAAAGCCTGGAAGGACGTTGTCATCGTTGAACATTTGCGGGCCGAAATGAACTCGATTGAAGTTTGTATCGTAGATCTCTATCCGGGCAGCGCGGAAATTTGTGACATACAAGAAACGGGTGCCGTTGATGTCGGCGGTGGTGGCGCCTTTGTACACCGCGCCGTTAGGTGAGCCATTGTCGGAATTGTCCACCATGAGTACGGCACTTGTTCCGCCATTCCATCCGGAAATGGTGCCGTCTTCGGTTGCAAAAATGAATCGAGCGGGCTTGCCGTTCGGGAGGAGAAAGTCGGAGCTGCCGTTGAAAACCGTGGCGGTTGGGGTAGCGGTGGCGCCTGGAGGCGCGTTCTTTGGCGGGGGAATGATGACCGTGCCAGTGCCATTGATGGGGACGCTTACGCCCGCGCCGGTGTAAAGGGAAGTGAAGCCGGAATTATTGTCCGAGATCCACCACGGGCTGCCATTGCTGCGGCTGAGGCCCCAAGGGTTGATTAAATGGGGGTCGGTGACGGGGGCCATGCCCGGGACGTCAGAGACGAGATTCGTTTGCTGGTAATGTTGGGCAGGGGTTATCGCGGGGAGCAAAAAAAGCGAAAGAAAAGAAACTGCCAGAAACTTCCAGAACTTGCTAGACCACATGATCGAATTTCCCTCCAGAACGAGATTTCGAAGCGAAACACGTCCCAAAGTGTTTCACCAAAGAAACTTCACCTGGCTGGACTCACTGTACTTTGATGCAAGACGTGTGCCGGTTAGCCAGAGTCATGGAACTCTTCTGAAAACAGGGGACTTGGATGTTCGGGCAAGGCGCGCAGGTCTTGGAACTCCAAGAAACAGAATCCAGCCGACAGGAGGGATACTAAAGACTGGATACTTTTATTCCAGATACGGAAAGATCATTCAAAAGAACAGAGATTTCCTTTAGTTGGATTATGCGCGGCGGAGGACGAGAAGGCTGATTTCCGGCGGAACGCCAAGGCGAACGGGAGCGCCCACGGTGCCGAGACCGCGGTTCACGTAGATGCTCGCCATGGCGGAGGATTCGGGAGTGAATTTGCGGGGCGTGGAAACGACCGAGCCCGCCCGCTCATTGGGAGCCGGGGCAAACATCGGACGCCGGTAGAGACCGGCTATGTAATCGCTGATGAATCGCGCGGGGCTGAGGCGGCGATCCAAGATTTCCACTTGAATCTGGCCGCCGTGGGTGTGGCCAGCAAGGGAAAGCTCGATGCCGAGTTCGGCGGCGCGATTGAACGAATTCGGGTTGTGGGAAAGAAGAATATTGGGCATGTCTCGCTGTACCAGCGGTTCGATTCCGGCCAGCATCTGCTGGCGCTGTCCGCGGCCGTTGTATTCGCGCTGATAATCCACGCCGATCAGATTGAACTTCGCGCCCTTAAAGGTAACTTGCGCGTTCGACTGACGGAGCAGCTTCATTCCCGCTTGGGCATAGAGATAAGCCGCGATGTCTTCCGCGTGGGCATAGATTTCGTGGTTGCCGTTGCAGCCCCATGTACCGAGGGGAGTAGACAATTGACGGATTTCATCCACGCAGTCGGCGATCGGGTCGCCGGCGCCCGTGACGAGATCGCCAGTGACAACGGCGAGATCGGCGCCAAGATCGTTGGCCATGTTGACAGCACGGCGAACCTGCGAGCGCGACATGTAGCTGCTCAGGTGGATATCGCTTAATTGGACAATCTTCATGCCATCGAGCTCTGGCGGCAGGTTAGGAATGGGAATTTCGATGCGGCGGACCTGATAATTCAGGCGCTCGGCAGCAAAGCCGTACATCGCTGTTAGAAATGGAGCTGCGCCAGCTGCAGCTGTGGCGGTGCGGAAAAAGTAACGGCGGCCGGGGTCCGGGACTCTTTCCAGCGCTTCGGAAGAGGCGCCAGAATGCTGCTCATTTTGGGCAAGAGCGGGGGCACGTTTAAGGGCGGCGGCGTGAGACCAGCGCCAAACACGCTCCAATCCATGAACGGTTTTTACAGATAAGTAAGCA
>QHYL01000176.1 GCA_003224105.1 Acidobacteriota bacterium
TGATTTTTCGCCGCCATTCCCGCTGGCCGCCGAAGCGCCTTGCTCTCCGCCTCTTGCCCTCTGATCCGCGAAATCCGTCCAATCCCCGGCTTCCAACTGTAAGCTGTTGGCAGTCAGCCCTACGGAAGTCGATGGATCTCACTTTGATCCAGGGCACGTGTGCGGGGATTCTTCTGTCTTCTTCCACTGCCAACTGTGAATCGAAGATCCCGGCCTTATCGGGACTGTCGCCTGTCAGCTGGTGTAAGTCCTTTAGAATGCGCAGTTACAAGCAAACACCGTGTTTTGCCCGGTTTTGGCCGAAATTGTCCGCCTGCAACTCCTTTAGAATGCGCAGTTACGCAAATCGACGCTGTAACTCCTTTAGAATGCGCAGTTACAAAAAAGTGGGGGGAGGGTGTTCACCCCTCGGGATTTTCCAATTTCGCTTTTCGAATTTCCAACTTCGCGCGCGCTCGCGGAGTACCGGACTCTACCCTCGTTTCTCGCATCCTGGTGCCGGCCGCGTGCGGACGCGGTAAACGATGTTCGGCGTAAGCCGCTCCAGTCCGGGGAGCAGCCAAAGCGGTTCGGTCCAGAAAAGCGAAGACGCCAAAGGTCCCAATGGCGCCGACTATCGCAAGAACGGGAACGGAAGACTCATGTTTTACCGGCGGAGCAGGGTTCCACTTTAAGGTTACGCGTTTGAAGCCGGAAAGCAGAAGGCACAAAAGAAAAGGAGAGCGTCTTTTCCACAAATCAACAGAGTCCACAGGCCAACCGGGTAATTTGCACTCTTTTTGAGGGGGAATACGCCACGCGTTCGCGTAGTCTTACCCAAGAACGGTTCGGCCACCTTAAATTGAGGAGCGCAGTCATGCCGATCTACCAGACCGGGGGATACCGCGTAAAGCCGGATGCGGTGGAGAAAGTGAAGCAGGCGATCCAAGTGTTTGTGAAGTATGTGCAAGAAAACGAGCCTGGGACGAAGATGTACCTCGCGTGGCAGGAAAAGAGCGATCCGACGCGCTTTAACCACCTGTTCATTTTTGAAAATGAGGCGGCGCAGGCGCGCCACGGGGGATCCGCGGCGGTAAAGCAATTTGAATCCGTATATTCGCCGGAGCTGGCAGGTGGCGAAGTAGTGTTCACCGATTATGAGATGATCGCTGGCAAGCCCACCGAACAACAATGGCTGAAGAAGGCCGCGAGCGGTTCATGATCCCTCCTAAAAGCAAGAAACGCCGGGTCGGGATGCCGGCGCTACCAAATGGAAGGAGCGTGCGGCCTCAGAAGGCCGTTCCTACTAGGAGGAAGAAGAGCCCTGGCGAGCGTTTTCCGCGCCCTGCTTACCTCATAGAGCGAATTACTTACGACTCGTTCGATCCAGCGGGAACAGCATTGGCTCTACCGGAGGCTGGTCGGCGATTTGCTCGAGTTCGGGGTAGTGGATGCGGAGCGGCTCCGGCACTTTCACCTTTTTGTTCTTGAGGATGCTCATGATTTGCAGCGCGTTAACCACCGCCTTGCCTTGAAAATGGTTGTTGGTGATGACGAACGTGGCGCCCGTATGCTGGCTGACTCTTTTGATGCGCGCAACCCACGGCTCGAGCTCCTCGGCGGAGTAAAGATAGTTGTAGCGCTCGTGCGACGGAACGGTTTCGTCGTCCGTGAACCACGTGTCGTAGCGGCGGCCGTGCAAGCGGACGTACCCGACCGGCGAAGTCACTTGCGCGGAGGGCCCAAGCGAACGCCCGATGATGGGCTGGTCAATGTTGCAAATGCCCGCCCCATGCTCGTGGAGCAGCGCCAGCGTTTCCGGAGAGTTCCAGGTGCTGTGGCGGACTTCGACGGCCAGCGGGTAATCGCGAAAACGCAGCAGCACCGCGGAAAGATACGCCATCGTTTCCTTGGTGCGATGGAAGGAAAAAGGGAATTGCAGCAAGACCGCTCCGAGCTTGCCTGCGGCGCGCAGCACGTCAAAGCCGGCCCGGACGGTGCGCTCGTCGTCCGCGCTGGCGCCGGAAGTAGCCGAAGCGATGTCGTGCGTGAAGCGCTGCCAGAGCTTTGCGGTGAACAGGAAACGCGGATTGCCGGAGACGAGATCGACCCACTGCTTGGCGTTTTCCGGCTTGAGCGGCTGGTAAAACGAAGTGTTGATCTCGATGGCGTCGAAAAATTCGGAAAGATACGCGGCTTCGTGGAAACCTTTCGGTTTGCGTGAAGGATAAACGTAGCCGGCCCAGTCCGGATACGACCAGCCTGCGGGGCCGACGCGCAGCGCGTGAGTGGAGGCAGCGGGAGCCTCTTCGCGCTTTGTGTTTTTGTTGGCAAGAGTCCCTTCGGCGAGATCGCTCCCCTCGAAGCTCGCTTCAGAAGGGGCAAACGGGGCAGATGGAGCAAATACTCTGGCTGGCAGCGAAGTTTTACGTTTGCCCGGCGCCATGCTGGCTTTCGACTAGTCCTTATATATTTGCTTCTACTGGTCCTTATATTTATAGGATACGCGCCGGACCCCTTTTATTGGCCAGCAGAGTAGTAAGAAGGGTGGAGAAGTGTCAAATGCGCGGGGCAGAGCTGCAGTTCGTACGTTTCCGTCTGAAAAAGGCCGCTTCTCCCGGACGGCGATCCCGGAGACCCAAAAGGAAACCGTTCTGCAATGGATAGAAAAAAGAAATGGAGAGGCCGTTGCCCCGGTCGCGGCAGGCTGCTATGCTGTGCCTGATGCGGTCCTATTTCCGCAACCCCTTTAGCTTGCCCCTTCCCAAGAAAGCCTACAGGTGCAAACATGAAACTTTCCATCAATTACAAGCATGTCGAGTCGCACAAGCCGGTGGAAGTTGAAGTTGCGCGTCACGTTGCGAAGCTGGAGAGACTGTTAAAAAGCTACGCACCGGATCTGGTCCAGTTGCATGGCGGCTTTTCGGTGAACCCGAGGACCGAGGACGTTTCCTGTGCGCTGACGCTGTCGCTGCCGTCAGGGGCGCTGCGCGCCACGGGCGAAGCTGCCGCGGTGCGCACCAGCTGCAAAAAAGCGTTCAGCGAGCTGGAATCCCAGGTGAAGAAGCATCAGGCGAAGCTGCGCAAGGATTATGAGTGGAAGCGCAAGCGCCCGCGCATCCGCGAAGAAGCCTATACTTGATTTGGGTTTCCGCACTTCTGCCGGCGCATCTGTGGTTCAAGCAATTCGCGCAAGCGGGACTTGCGTTCGATTGGTGAAACTTAAGGGTCGCGTACCACGACATGCCTGTTGCATGCCATTCCAGAGAAAACTTAGCATTTCGCGGAGAGGCTTGTGGAAAAGAGGAAACGCTAATTCCAGCGATTTGACCGTTCCGCGCGAATGCACGATGTCGAGTTTCAGGGCGCCGCTAAGTGCAATGTTGCGTTGCATTCAGCTGTTGAATAACGCACTACATTTCGCGCGAGTCACTAGTTTCAAAACCGGCCCATTTCCTCAAATTATGCATTGTCCGTAATTCACCTGATAGGGCGTTGAGGCGTTTACCCGATTTACTTTCTGGGGCCGTCCTACAAGACTCCTGCACGCGGAACTGACGGCGGGCTCGGGTTTGACAGCGGTGGTGTGGCTGGCGGTTGAAACCCAAGGCGAGTGATTTTTTTCTCAGATATTTACCGAGAGTCAATCTCCCGAGTTCCAGCGATTCCGTACAAATCTTTGGGCAATTGGAGTATGCCGCGTGCGGGCGGACGTGCGCCGAGGAGGGGACATGTATCGAATGGTGGTTTGGGGGAGAGGTATCCGGTGTGCCGCGGTGGTGGCGGGCATATTGATGCTTTGCGTGGCGCTGAGTGCGCCGGAGAGCTGGGGGCAGTCAGACCTGGGAAAGATTTCGGGGTTTGTAAAGGATCCGTCGGGGGCCACGGTCCCGAACGCGAAGATCACGGTGCGAAGTAACAACGGCGGGGTCGAGCGGCAGGCGACCACGAACGAGTCGGGCTACTACGTCATAACCAACGTGCCGCCGGGGCTGTACACGATGACGGCGGAGGCGCAGGGCTTCCAGAAGTTCGAGAGCACCAACAATAAACTTGATCCATCGGCGGATTTGGTGATTGATGCCGCGCTGGTGGTAGGTGCGGCTACGCAAACTGTGGAGGTAACGGGGTCGGCGGTGCAGTTGCAAACGGAATCGGCTTCAGTGCAAAAGCTGGTGACGCGCGAGCAGATTGACTCGCTGGAATTGAATGGAAGAAATCCGATTTGGCTGGCGGCTTTGGTGCCCGGAGCGCGCGGATCTACATTGGCCAGCTTGAACTTCGGATTCACGCAGGGACCGTCGAATTTCAACGGGTCGCGTAATCCCGAGAATTTGATTACGTTTGACGGGGCTCCGGCAACACGCACGCGTTCGAACGGGACCAGCTTGGGGGCCGCAGATGTGGACTCGACGCAAGAAGTCCAGATTTTGACTACAGATTATGCTCCGGAGTATGGCCGCACTTCTGGCGCGCAAATTCGGTTTACGACGAAGACGGGCACGAGCCAGTTTCACGGGGCTGCGTATGAATACCTTCGCAATACAGCCCTCAACGCGAATACGTGGGCGCGCAACGCCAACCCAAATGGTCTTACCTCTTCGGCGGCACCAGTTCATTACAATCAGTTTGGGTTTAACATCGGTGGCCCCGTTTACATCCCGGGCAAATTCAATACCAACAAAAGCAAGATCTTCTTCTATTTGGGAGAGGAGTGGCTGAAATACCACTTCGTGGAATCCGGCTCAACCACACCATCAGTAGGATTACTGCTGGTACCGTCTGTGAAAATGCGGCAGGGTGATTTCAGTGAATTACTTGTCACTCCGAATCCCTACTATTCTTCCGTCAAAGTCATCAATGATCCTAACACGGGCACGCAATTTGTTGCGTCTTCGAATCCTACGGATCCCAACTATAGCCCCGCTTGCACGAACATAGCGGGTTGCCCCAACGTTATTCCTGCCAACCGGTTAAGCCCCGGCGGCATCGCAATTCTCAATTCATGGCCGGTTCCCAACACATTGGTTGGCGGCGGCAACTGGTTTGCTTCCAAATTGCACACTTTCGACCAACGGAAAGACACGGGAGCAGTTGACGTGAACCTGACTGACAAGCAGCGCCTGCGTTTCCGCTTCACACACTACTACTACCTCGAGTACCAACCGTTGGACGGGAACACGGATCGGACGCCAAAGTTCTTCAATCGTCCTAACAAGACGGGATCGCTCAATCACGTCTGGGCTATCAGCCCGACTAAGGTCAACGAACTGCTGGTGACCGCCAGCGAGGATGTTGTGAAAATTCCCGTGGATACCAAGAACTTTTTTGACAGGACACAAGCCTGCACGGGATCAATCGTGCCTTGCAGCCCCTACCAATACATATTCCCGGTAGGCGAGAAGTTGCTACCCAACCGCATCCCGACAGTAAATATGTCGAACTTTTCGGGGCTCAGCGGCGGGCCGTATCCATCGCACTCCTCCGGACCGATCTATGACATCTCCGATGGTTTCACGTGGATCAAGTCCAGCCACACCTTCAAGTTCGGCTTCCTGTTTGAGCGCGCAGGAGAAAATGACAATGACGAGATCAACGTGCAAGCCTGTCCTACTTGTACGAACAATCAAAACGGTCAATTCGCGTTTAGTGACAAGACCGGAACCAAAGTCGCCGTCGCTAACGCTGCATTGGGTCTTTTTGACACTTATTCAGAAATTGGGCATCGTGCATACACCATCTTTCGCGCCAACATGTACGAGAGCTTTGCACAGGATTCCTGGAAGTTCCGGCAGAACCTGACGGTTAACTATGGACTTCGTTACACGGTAATTGTGCCTTATCACGCTTTGTGGGGAAACATGATCGTGTTTGATCCGAGTCTCTACGATCAGGCAAAGGCCGTGACGGTTGATCCTACGACCGGGCTTATCGTTGGTACGGTCGATCCGAAAACCGGTCTTGTTAACGGAACTGGCGCGGACACGCTTAACGGCATGGTGATTCCGGGCAGCGCGTTTCCAAGTTCCGCGATAAAGCATTTCCCGGAAGCGGATCCCAGCAAGTTCGATTTCAGCCGGTTGTTTCACAACGTTCCCGACCGGTATTCAGATATCCAGTGGGGCGATCTTCAACCGCGATTAGGGGTGGCTTACCAGCTTAACAATAAGACGGTATTTCGGGCTGGGGCGGGACGTTTCATCACCCGTCTGGGTGTGAGCGATTCGATATTTTTGGGGGGGAATCCGCCGTTTCAGCCGAACGTCAGTCTGTCGAACGGTGTAGTGGATGCTCTCGGCCCAGGCATTGCGGGCAACACTCCTTTGGTGGTGACAACTCAGAGCAAGAACTTCAAAAATCCCGAAGCCTGGGCTTGGAATTTCACTTTCGAGCGTGAACTGTTTTGGAAGTCACTTCTGAGCGTAGGCTACGTCGCGAGACGCGGCGTGCACCTACAGCGAGAGGCAGACATTAACCAGCCAACTACAGCCGTCGTGGCGGCGAACCCGTGCCTTCTGGCAACAAACCCCTGTAGGGTCGACGCTTTCCGCCCGTATAAGGGGTTTGGCTCCATTCGTGAAACAGATGACGTAGCGAATTCGATGTACAACTCGCTCCAGATAGCCTGGAACCGGCGGTATTCGAATGGGCTACTGTTTGGGGTGTCGTACACCCTTTCGAAGAGCATGGATAGCGGGTCGAATCAACGTGACGTGATTCCGAACACGTATGATCCGGGCGCAATGTGGGGCCCGTCTGAATTCGATGCCCGCCACGTCTTGGTGTTCAACTATCTTTATGACCTGCCCCTCTTCAAGAGTCGTTCAACGTTATCGGGAAAACTGCTGGGGGGGTGGCAAATCAGCGGGGTCACACAATTCCAGACGGGTTTGCCGTGTGGCGCAACGGCCCCGAATAATGACTATGCCGGCGTGGGCCTCGACGCGAATTTCGGTTGCGGCAATAACGGCCAATACTGGGTCGTCAATGGTGTGCCGCGGATCATCGGTACGTTTGGGTCGAGTGGGCAGTGGTTCGCCACTGCCAATCTTGATGGCAGTAAGATTTTCACGCAGCCGGCCGCGGGCACCTTCAACACGCAACGCGTGCGCGACCTGATCTACCAGCCGGGATTTCAGAACTGGAATCTTGGGTTGTTCAAGGCGTTCCCGATTGACGAGCAAAGAGGTTTTCAGTTCCGTGCCGAGGCGTTTAACTTCATCAACCATCCGAATTGGGGCGGAGGAAGCGGCGGCGGTGTGAATTTCAACCCGACGAGCTCGAATTTCGGAAAGGTCACCACCAAAGGCGGCGGAGTCGGCGGCGGCGAGCGGAATTTGCAGCTTTCGCTACGGTTTTACTTCTGAGCGCGAGAATTGTGGCAGAGCCAGGAGACAGCCTGGAGCTATCTGATTTGAATGCGTAGGATGAGGGCGCGGCTTTTTCCGATTGCTTGTGCGGTAGGCTAAGAGAAAGCTGCGCCCTTACAATTCCAGTACACTCAGGTACAGAAAAAACGCTTACACGTTCTCGCGAGAAATCCGGATTAGCGCTGTGGAAGTGAGGCGTTAGGGCAACAGGACTTCAGCTGAATCGCTAAAAAGAAGAAAAAGGAACGCTGTTCGCGTGGCGTATTTGTATTTGGACAGAAGCAAGCCTACTGATAAAATCAAACGATTGAGCAAAGCAGCTCGATAGCGACGGTGCGCCGGTCCGTAGTCTTCCCTGAATACAAAAGACAACGGGGATCAGCAAAAGACCAGGGGTGCAGGTGCGGTCGCGATAGAGATGGCTTGTTAGATCAGGGGCGTAGCTCAGTGGTAGAGCAGCGGCCTTTTAAGCCGAAGGTCGTGGGTTCGATCCCCACCGCCCCTACCAACCCTTCTTCTTGAAAACACAGCAGTTCTGGCGACGCGCTTTCCCGTGTACCTCGCGTGTACCTCTCCTATCAAAGGATCGTTGCTCCAAGCGGCCCTGAGATCGGCTTCGATTTGCTCTTGGCGTGAACGTGTCCACGGCGCGTAGTGGCGCTCAGTTATGCGAATGCTACTGTGTCCGAGCAGTATTGAGACTCTATCGAGAGGAACACCCGCGAGCAGCAATTCGACGGCGAAGGTATCGCGGAATCGGTGCGGATGGCCCGTGGGCACTTTTGCGAATTCAAAGAGGCGCTGTAATCTGCGCTGCCATTTTCCCTTTGCGCTATGCACCGTTGATGCGCCTGTCCAGAAGAAGTATCGCTCGCTTGACCGGGGCGAAGCGTCCAACGCTTCAACGACCAAGTCGGGCAGAACGCAGTAAACGGGCACGCCGGTCTTTTGCGTATGCAGGAGCAGTTTGTTTTCGTCGAGGCAGTTTACGTCGAGCTGCGTTGCATCGCCGATTCTTAGTCCCGAATATCGCAGCAGCAAAACGAAAGCGCGTAGGCGCTGCGCGTTCCGTATGCCCGCGCTCTTGCCGTAAGGTTCAAGTGCGCCGAGAATCCGAATCATCTCTTGCCGTGTGAACGGCATGGTCGGCTTGTTGGGAACCTTCGGGGCCTTCAGTTCTGTTGCCGGATTGTCGTCAATCCATTTTCTCTTCTCAGCAAAGCGCATGAACGCCCTGAGCCGCTCCAACTTCTTGAGGCTTGTGCGCGGTCCCTCCGTCCACGTTGCGCGAAACGTTGCAAGAGTGTCGAGGTCTA
>QHYL01000645.1 GCA_003224105.1 Acidobacteriota bacterium
AGCCGGGCCGCCTTTTTTCTGCCAACTCCCTGTGCCTTTTTGCAGCGAAGGAGTAAAATGCAGCCCATGAACCGACGCACATTTATCGGCGCTTCCGTCGCCGCAACTCTTTCCGCCGCTGCCACACCCGTCCGGGCCGCGGACTCCGCATTCCCTTTTCAACCCAACGCGCCTCAGGCCGCGCATTCCATTCACCCGATTGGCCTGCAGCTCTATACCGTCCGCGCGGCCATGAAGACCGACTTTGCGGACACCATCGCCAAAGTCGCCGCCACTGGCTATAAAGAAGTCGAATTCGCCGGATACTTCGACCGCTCGCCGAAAGACGTTCGCGAGCTGCTCGACAAGAACGGCCTGGTTTCCCCTTCCTGCCACGTCGGCTACGACGTCGTTGAAAAACAATGGCCGGAAACTCTTGAGGCTGCCAAAATCGTCGGCCACATCTACATCATTTGCCCCTGGATTGACGAAAAGCAGCGCGGCGATGCCGGCGGCTGGAAAAGCGCCGCGGATCTCTTCAACAAAGCCGGCGAAGAAAGCAAAAAAGCCGGCATCCAGTTCGGCTATCACAATCATTCCTTCGAGTTTCAACCGGCGGAGACTCTCGGCGGAAAGCTTCCTTACGACTTTCTTCTCGCCGAAACCGATCCCCAGCTCGTCGCCATGGAAATGGATCTCTGCTGGATTAGCGTCGCCGGAAAAGACCCTCTCGCGTATTTCGATAAGTATCCCGGCCGCTTCCCGCTCGTTCACGTCAAGGACTGGGTGAAAGACGCCAGTTCGAACAGCGGCTACGAAGGCGCCATGGGCCAGACCGTCAAGTATGGCGGCCACATGGCCGACGTCGGCCAGGGCTCCATTAACTGGAAAAATCTCTTCGCGCACGATGGCAAGGCCGGCATCAAGCACTATTTCGTCGAAAACGATGATCCGAAATCCGCTTTCGATGACATCAAAATCAGTTACAACTACTTGCATGAGCTGCGTTTCTGACTTTTGTCTGTAGGGGCGCGGCATGCCGCGCCCCTGCTTGACAGGGCTTCACTCCCCGGGCTGTTTTTTAGCTGTCAACTGTAAGCTGTCGGCTGTCAACTTCTCTCAGGAGCTCACCATGAAAAACGACCTCTCACGCCGCGAATTTCTCCAGCGCACCGCCGGCGCCACCGGAGCCTTCGCCGCTTCCCATAGGATTTTCCTCCAGCCGGAGCATATTCCACTCCCCTTGGAGTCCACTCCGCCGAGCGAACGCGTGCGCTTTGGCATCATCGGCATCGGCATGCAAGGCTCCGGCCTGCTGACCAATGCCATCCAACTCCCCGGCGTCGAGTGCGTCGCCGCCGCCGATCTTTGGGACGGCCGCCACGAACTGGCGCAGGAAATTGTCGGCTCGAAAATTCCCACCACCCGCCGCTACAAGGAACTTCTCGACAACAAGGAAATCGACTGCATCGTCGCCGCCGTTCCCGATCACTGGCACAAGCAGGTGGTCGTCGATGCCGTGAACGCCGGGAAAGACATCTACTGCGAGAAGCCCATGTCGCATTCTGCCGCCGACGGCGTGGCCATGGTGGCGGCCGCGAAAAAGACCGGGCGCATCGTGCAAATCGGTTCGCAGCGCGTCAGCTCAGTGATCTGCGCCAAAGCCAAAGAACTGCTTGCCAACGGCATCATCGGCACGATCACCCTCGTCGAAGGAACCTACGGTCGCAACGATCCCACTGGCGCGTGGGAATATCCCCCGCCTCCAGGACTTTCTCCGAGCAATTTCGATTGGGACACCTGGCAGGGCGAAGCCACCAAGCGCCCCTGGGATCCTGACATGTCTCCCAAATACTTCGCGCGCTGGCGCTGCTGGAAAGAATACGGAACGGGTCTCGCCGGCGATTTGCTCGTTCACCTCGTCAGCGGCATGAACTTCATGCTCGGTTGGAACGACCCGCCCCGCCGCGCTTTGGCGCTCGGCAATATCCTGCGCTTCAAAGATGGCCGCAACATGCCTGATGTTCACGCCACGCTCTTTGATTATGGCGAAGACCGCCCTCCGGTTTATCTCCGTTTGAATCTCGGCTGCGACACTCCCGAAACTTATCGCTTCCAGGGCTCCCACGGAATTCTGGAAGTCACCGAATTCAACATTACGTATTTCCCGCAGTCCGGTGTGGACGAAGGGCCCAGCTATTACACCTATGGTTTCCCGCGCGAAATGCGCGAAGCCTATTTCAAGAAATGGCACGAAGAGCACGACCCCAAGCCCGGCAAGGAGCCGGTCACGGAAGGCTACAACTTTCATGGCGCTTCCTGGGACGAAGAGAAGCCGCACCTCTGGAAGTACTTCCAGGCCGTGAAGTCGCGCCAGCCCGTCGTCGAGGACGCCGTCTTTGGCAACAACGCCGCGCTCGCCTGCCACATGGCCAACGAATCCTATTTCCGCAAAGCCGCGGTCACCTGGGACGCCGCCACCAGCACCATTAAGTCCTAGTGGCGCAGAATTCGGAGTGCGGCAGCCCTGTTTACCCGAGCGTCCCTTGCCAATGCCTGCGCCTTTCTCCGCCACTTGCGTGCCTTTGTGATCAGGGTTCAGCAGCTTCATTAGACTCGCCTCTGCGCACTCTACCCCTGTGTTTTCTTACTCTTACGCAAAACCGGTTCGAATCCGCGTGTCTATTCTTCAAATATCAGTACTGTAAAAGTATTTGACAGAGTAAGTAAGTAGTGTTAGCATGAGTTGTGATTGCTCGCCCCCACCCTCGCAAGCCGCGTATGCGCCCCACTCCTAAAAACTGCTTGCTCCTTCAAACGGCCTGCCAGTGCCCTTTGCTCGTCCTTTGTTTTCAATCAAACAAATCCTGTAACCTCTTTGTCTTGTTAACCATACAAAATGCCCCCGGTGTGGGTACGCACCCCCTCCCCTTCAACTTGCATACCTTCAAACGTTCAACCTTCAAACGCTCCGTAACCCCTTTAGAATGCGCAGTTCCACGATTTCGTGCGCTAAGTGCTTTAGAATGCGCAGTTACAAAAACGCGTCTCCGTAAGTCCTTTAGAATGCGCAGTTCCGAAAAAAAGTAGGGGGGAGGTATCCCCTCCAGGCTCAA
>QHYL01000177.1 GCA_003224105.1 Acidobacteriota bacterium
ATCCCTTTGCGGGCGGCAAGCAGCTTGGCACGGTGGACTTCCTCAACGAGCCGCCCGTATCACTCGAGGTTCCGCAAGGCTCGGAGCTGGACGGAAGGCTTTACACGGACCTGTCCGTGCTCGAAGCCTCAGACGGGGCCGTCACCCCTTCCGAAAGATTCTACATTCGCACGCGCGCTTCGGAACTGCTTCCTGATCCCGCAAGTTGGCAACTCAAACTCGGGGGGCAAGTGAAACTCGCGAGGCAAATGAAACTGGGCGAGCAAGCGAAACTCGGCGGACCAGTCGAGCGGCCCCTGAGTTTGGCGATTGAAAGCCTGAAGAAGACGGCTAAACCCATGGGTGCGCACTTGATGGAGTGCGCGGGCAACGTCCGGTTGGCGCGTTTTGGCCTGCTGAGCGTGGGAAGCTGGGGGGGGATCCCCGTTCCGGAAATTCTGGAACACGCAAAAGCAAAACCGGCCGCGGCGCGCGTTCTTGTCTCGGGCTTCGATCGCTATGCGCACGAATCGCGAACGTCCGTGCCTGGGGCTAGCTGGATTTTTACGCGCGGGCAACTTGAAAAAGCGGGAGCCTTTCTGGCGACCGAGCTGAACGGTCAGCCGCTCGCGCGAGATCATGGCGCGCCAGTGCGGCTCGTGGTGCCCGGCTGGTACGGCTGCACATGCATCAAGTGGGTGAACGAAATCACGTTCGTTGAGGAAGACGCGGAAGCGACTTCGCAAATGCGCGAGTACGCCGCGAGAACGGAGCAGAAGGGCGTGCCGGAACTGGCAAAAGATTTTCAGCCGGCGGTCATCGAGCAGGCGGCCATGCCCGTGCGCGTCGAAAAATGGAGCGTTGCGGGCAAAATCCAATACCGAATCGTGGGAATCGCCTGGGGAGGCACGCAGCCGGTCAGGGTGCTGCAAATTCGTTTTAATCCGGAAGAAGATTACGTGTCCGTGGACAACTTCCATCAGGTCAAGAGCGATCCCTGGACTTTGTGGACTCACGACTGGTCGCCCAAGGCGCCGGGAACTTATGCGATTCGCTTGTCCGTGAAGGAGCCGGCAGTGCAGGCGTGGCGGTTGGATTCGGGATACTATGTTCGTAGCGTGGAAATCACGGAAGTCTGAGAACGCTCTCCGTACCGCCGAAATATAATTTCGCACATTGCGTGTGAGGAGAAAAAGTGGGGCGATTGGGCAAGCTTGTGAGTGTTACAGCTCTCGTATGCACGGGATTCGCCCGCCCGTTGTCCGCTGTGCCGCAAGCAGGCCATGAGGGGCTCCATGGAACTGGCGCCGTGCCGCGCGAAATTCTGGAACGTCCGGTGGCTCTGCGAACGGGCATCGGCACGTTGCACCAGAAAGTGGCCACGACCTCGCAGGAGGCGCAGGCGTTTTACGACCAGGGACTGGCCTACGTTCATTCTTACGTTTGGATTGAGGCGGCGCGGTCTTTTCATCAGGCTTTGCGCCTGGACCCGAACCTGGCCATGGCGTATCTCGGATTGACCGACGCGTACATCGGGATGCATGACCCGGCGACAGCGCGGGCCGCTTTTCAAAGGGCGCAAGAACTGGCGCCAAAGCTCAACAAGAACGATCAAATGTGGGTGGCGATTCGCGGGTACGAACTGGATTATCTGGAAAGCGGCGGAGACTCGGATAAGTATGTCGCGTACCGGAAATCCATCAGCGAGGCGCTGAAGACTAATCCAAATGATCCCTGGTTGTGGATTCAGCGCGGTTTGGCGGATGAAGGTTCGCCGGTAACCCACGGCCAAGTCGGCGGCGTGGATACGATTGCTTTTTACCGCACTGCCATCGCGTTAGCTCCGGATAATTTTGCCGCGCATCATTACTACGCCCATACGCTGGAAAATTTGGGCAGGGCCAAAGAGGCGCTCGACGAGGCGGTCATTTACCTGCGCATGGCTCCGGCGATTCCACACGCGCACCACATGCACGGCCACGAGTTGATGCGCCTGGGGCGCACGGAGGAAGCCATCGCGGAATTTCTCAAAACAAAATCTCTCGAAGAGGAATACTACCGGACCGAAAACATTCCTTCGCGCTACGACTGGCACCATGCCCACAACCTTCAATTGCTGGCCATGAGCTACCAATCGTTGGGGCAAATGAAAGCAGCGGAGGGCGCGTTTCGCGAGGCCTTTGCGGTTCCCACGTACACGGATTTTCTGGAGTTCAATCGTAAGGCCTGGCCGGAGTTTCTGCTGGCTCGGGGGCGCTACGAGGAAGCACTTCACGCTGCGCAGGAATTGACAAAGAGTGAGTGGCCTCTGCCCCGGCTTGCCGGCCATACCCTGGCAGGCGAGGCGCTAATGGCGATGGACCGCGCCAACGAAGCTCAAGAAGAATTGAGCCTCGCCGAGAGGGAAACGGAACAGCTCCCGGTAAATATCGTAGCTACGTCGCCATTTCCGAATACGCTGCGCGCGAAATTTTTATACCGCGAAAAGAAGAAAGAGGAAGCGCAGACTTTGTTACAGGACATTGTCAAAATGACGCTGGCCCGCCCGGGTCCGGATGCGTGGAGTGCGGCGCGCTTCGAACTGGAGTCCCTGGCGCGCAGCGCTCGCCAGAATGGGGACTGGAGCTTGTCGGAGTCCATCGCACGGGCAATGATTCAGCATGATGGGACCTACGCCGGGGGATACTTTGCCCTGGGCCTTGCCGCAGAACACGCGGGACACTCCGCGCAAGCTCGAGAACAGTTCGCAGCCGCCGAGAAATTCTGGAGCAAAGCGGACAAGGACTTGCCGGAACTTCGGCGCATTCAAGAAGGAGTCTCCGCGCGCCGCTGAGTCCCGCACCGCCCTCCTGGCAACCACCCGAGTTACGCAAAAAACATTTACGCGGTAAGATGCGTGTACCGTGAGGGTTCCTCCCAAGACATTTTCTTGCCATCTGCTTCGCGGCGCTCTATTGGCGTGCTTGGCGGTTTTCTCTCTGGCGGAAGGCGCGGGAGAAGTCAGCGTCCGCTATTTGCGCTTCGAGGAGGTCCAGGAGACGCTTCGGCTGAACGCGGATTCCGACATTCCGGGCAGCGATATCGCGGAAAGCGCCGCCTGGGATGCCTGGATCCGCTCGCGTGACGCCGAGGTGCGCAGCCGCATTGACCGCGGCATCGAAGATTCCATCAGCAACTTGATCCTGTACGGGACTTCGTTCACTTCTCTCCCGAAAATGGAAAGTGTGGAACGCGCTGCGTCTGAGCCGGGCGAACTCACTCCTGCTGCCATAGCGCGCGTTCATGCAATGGCTGTGGCACTTTCCGCTGGCAGGAATGAGCGTGTCCGCTTGGTCCGGGATTTTCTAGCGCGACAAAAAATCGGGAAGAATTCCGAGGAGCGATACTTCACCGAGAACTTGCGCCGCTTCGTCACCGAACAGGCCGCGTATCAAAAGAAACTGCGGGACGCCGCGGCGGACGCCGATCCTTCGGCGCTTTACCTGGCGCGCGGAACGTTGTTCGAAACGCGCGGCCTTTCGGTTGACACTTCCCTTCTACCCAACTTTGCCCTCGAAGAGACGTTGCGCGCCATGGTTCGCAAGGGCGTCTTGGCGCCAGGCAGCATGCATCGAATTGCGGTCATCGGGCCCGGCCTGGATTTCACCGATAAACGCGATGGATATGATTTCTATCCGTTGCAAACATTGCAACCTTTCGCTGTACTCGAAGCGGTGGCGCGGCTGGAGCTTGGAAAGGCGGAAGACGTTCAGGTGGTCTGCCTGGATCTGAATTCCGCAGTCATTGCGCACGTGCAAAAACTGGCGGAGCGTGGCCGCGCCGGCCAAACCTACAACTTGCAGCTTCCCCGCGATCCCAAAGCGGAATGGAGCCCTGAAGCGATCTCTTACTGGAAGCACTTTGGTGAGATTCTTGGGTCGCCCATGAAGGCTTTGCCTGTGCCCGCCACGCTGAGCGGGGTTGTAGCGCGCGCCGTGGCCATCCGTCCGCAATTCGCATCGCGAATGAAGGCCTACGACGCGAATATTGTCGCTCAAACATTGGACTACGCGCCCGGACAGGGTTTTGAGCTAATGATCGCCACGAATGTGCTGGTATATTACGATCGCTTTCAGCAGGCGCTGGCCATGGCCAATATCGCTCGGATGCTGAATCGCGGAGGTATCTTCCTGGCGAACAACGTTCTTCCGTCACAGCACACCAGCGATCTTGAATACCTCGGACGACGAACTACGACGTTTACCCCGGACGGGGCTTATGGCGACGATGTCGTCGTCTACCGCCGGCCGTGACCGGCCGATGCAACACAAATTGAACTTTTGCTGAGTCACTCCTACTAGATCCCTGGCAGTACCATTACAGCAATATGCCGAACGTAAGATGCAGGTGCACACCCGATTGCACCTATGCCTCCTCTCGCGCATACACTGTCACGCACAAGACTTTCGGCTCAGCTTCCAGGGAAAGCCGACTGGCGAAACCAGGGTGAGAGAAAGTTAAGAATCTGCAAACCGGACCACCGGCAGACCGAAAGATTGCCGGCGAGCACAGGGGCTGTGTTCCGGTTGGGGATGAAGTCCTCTCCCGCGTGTGAAGCAGTAGCGAGGGCTTGTGTCCGTTTTGTTCGTGCCTCTTGCTTAGTTTACCTTTGTTGGTTTTATTGCCAATAAACGCGCGGCAGAGGCTGGCCGATTCCAACCGGGAGTCAAGCCGCGACAAAAAGGAGAAGAAACGAAACAAGAGGAAGGGGACGATAAACTCTTCATCGCCTCTGCCTCTCTCAAGGAAAGATATGGCCCTCGGAACTAGTCTGCTTTCTACCAGGCAACGGACACTTCATGATACATCGACTCATGATGCATCGACTGGCGCATTACGCTGGCCGAGGACGCAGTTTAAGAGCGTCGTTGCCAAGGCCGAAACTGGCGGATTGGACCTTGTCGAACATTGGGCGGCGCGTTGGGAAAGACTTTGCGAAGAAACAGGCGGCCTCCCTTTCTACCGCCCTGAATGGATTGCGACTTACCTCAGGACTTTCGAGCCGGAGAGTCAAGTGGTCTTGCTGACCGCGAGTGCCGGTGACAGGTTGGTAGCGCTGTTGCCGCTGGTCCGGAAACGAGCATGGTTCGCGGGAGTTCCTGTATGGAAATTGGCTGGCGCGGCGAATATCCACTCCACGCAATTCGATATCGTTCGAACTTCTTGCGAGGCAGGCGAGGCCGCGATACTGGCGTTTTGGAACTTGCTGAAGCAGATACCCGGGTGGAACATGCTGGAATTGCCCTTACTTTCCAGAAGCGGAGCGGGTTTAAAGCTCATCAAGCAAGCTAGCAAAGATGGCTGCCAGACGATGCGCGTACGTTTTAGCGAATGCCCGGTTTTATGCATGGAGAAGGACGAGAATGGGCAGCCTGTCTGGCTTCACAATACCAGCCGTCATTTCCGTCACGAACTGCGCCGCTACGCCAGAATTCTGGCTCGCGAGACAGGAGAAGAACCAAAACTTGTGCGGAGAACGAACCCGGATGGAGAGGTATTGGAACAATTCTACGAGCTGGAAGCATCGGGATGGAAGGGGCGCGCAGGGTCCGCGATCAAGTGCAGCCCGCAGACGGAAGCCTTTTACAATCAGATTTCACGGGTGGCCGCGACCGGTGGCTATTTTTGTTTGCACTCTCTCGAAGCCAACAACAGGATGCTGGCAGGGGCGTTCAGCGTAGAGACGCAAGATTGCCTTTATCCGCTCAAGATTGCTTTTGACGAATCCTTGCGCCGCGGTGGTCCCGGCCAAGTGATGTTTCATCGCATCCTGGAGGACTGTGCGAACAGAGGCATTACGCGGCTGTTTTTTGGCGGCAGAAATGATGCGTACAAGATGAAGTGGACCAACGAAACGCTCCCCAATTTCAACGGATACGTCTTTAGCCCGAGCCTCCGTTCAAAGCTTGCTTTCCGGTTGAGGACGCTGCATCCGGGGATCGGGAGGACAGGGACACAGAATAAGGATGCAGGGATAATTTCCAGTGCCGAAAACGAGTTTGCCAAGGAAACCCAAAGGTAGAAGACACGTTGATAGAGCCGGGCCAAAGAATAGACGAACAAAAACGGTTTCCTCCCCGCATGACAAAAGTTAGCCGCGGGTTCGCAGGAGACAAAGCAGGAGCGACCATGGAAATGACCATGATTTGCTGCCCTTTCAAGACCTCCTACGGTTCGTACGCCAGCTCACTGATTTCAGCAATTGAAAAGAAGACTGGCTGCAACATGAATTGGGTGGCTTCGAACTGTGGATGCGGCGACCCCATCGAAGTCAATCGCTGCTTTCAGGCTCGGCAATGCAATTATTTCGAAATGCCAATCATCAACGACTACAGGTCAAGAACCCATTGGAAGCGCCGCGTTCGAGGCGCGGCCCGAGGCGGGATTTCGTACTTTCGAGCCAAGAAATTCGCCAATTTGTCCAAAGGCGCGGAAATCGCGCACTTTCAGCAAATCCTGAATTCTTATGGATCGAATGCTTTATTTCATTGGCTGAAACAGCCGTCCAACGCAACGCGCATTGTAACGGTGCATGAGCTGGATCACGACCAAATCGAGTTCCCGGAAAGAAACAAGACGTACGCGCTGGCGGATGGCGTCATCGTCCATTGCGAAGAGATGAAGACGAAGATGGTCAAATTGGGCGTTCCAGAGGACAAAATCCGCGTGGTGCTGCACGGCGCAAGCGTTCCCGCTTCTTCCTCCGAAAACCAAAGAAGCGGAATTATTTTTTACGCGGGCCACAAGGTAATGACTGGCAAGGGCATGCAAACTTTGTTCCCGGCCATGTCCATTCTCCACCAGCGAATGGGGGCGAAGGCGCCGGTGCTCAAGATACATGGTCACTACGGCGAGAACATCCCGGAAGAAGCAGAAGAGCTGGCCAGCCACAGCGGACTCGGAGGCCACATTGTGTGGCTCAACCAAATCTCAATGGAAGAAATCGCCCGTCAGTACCAGCGCGCCCTTGTGTGCGTCCTGCCGTATACGGGAAGTTTTGCCGGCCTTCCGGCCGCCATGGCCGCTGCCAATCAACTGCCGGTAATTTGTACGAAAAAAGCGGGGCTCCCCGACCATCTCGCGGATTGCGCCGTCTGGGTGGATGAGAGGAATCCGGTGCAGCTGGCCGAGCGCATCATGGAACTGTTGCAATCCGACGAGCGGCGGCGCGAACTTGCCGACAAGCTGCGCACTCGAGCCGAGAGTTTCCTGTCCTGGGACGTCATCGCAGAACGAACCCTGAACGTATACGAAGAATCCGCAAAAAGGAAAGCGGCGTCCAGGAACTGAACACTCACCTGCTGTCTAACAACCAAGAAGCCCTTCGAGAAAACCTGGCAACCCATCAGTGGTAGGATTACTCATCTTTGCGGCTCTCAAGGACCGGAAATAATCTATTTGCTTATGAAGAGCTCAGAGAAGAGCAGCCCAAGCATGAGTACCAGTCAAAAACCGCGGCTCATCGTTGGCCTCTCGGGGTCGAGCGGTTTGCCTTATGGGATTCGCCTTCTCGAAGTCTTGCGCAAGTTGGGGAGCCACGAAGTTCACCTGATTCTGACGGATGCGGCCAAGCTGAACGTTTCCGTCGAGACGGATTGGCGCGTGAAGGACGTCGAGGCTCTTGGGGATGTAGTTCACAATGTGATGAACATTTCGGCTGGCATCGCGAGCGGCTCCTTTCGCGCCGAAGGAATGATCGTGGCGCCGTGCTCGATTCGAACGCTATCCGCGATCACTCATTCGCTCGCCGATAATCTGCTCGTGCGCGCCGCCGACGTTACGCTCAAAGAGCGGCGCCGCCTGCTGCTCATGCCGCGCGAAGCGCCGCTGCATGCCGGCCACTGCAAACTGCTTTACGAAGCGTCGCAGCTGGGCATCATACTTTTTCCACCCATGCCCGCCTTCTACGGCCGACCGCGCACCATCGACGATTTGGTGAACACCACAGTTGGCCGCGTCCTGGATCTGTTCGGGATCGATGCCGGCCTGGTGAAGCGCTGGACCGGCGTCGACGGTAAGCTCAAGAAGTGAGGTTGTGCGAGGGGAGCCGAACCGCAAGCTACTTTGCGAAATAAAGTTGAAGATTTACTTTAACTCCCGTCCTAACGTGTTGGATGGAAATGGCTTGCCCGGATAATGTGCCTTCGTGTCATTTTGAGATACTCGATTTGAGCGGCCCGTGGCGTCCCTCACCCTGCGCTAATCCTTTTGCAGTATTGCCAGTAATAGTTGGTTCCCGTTAAATCTTGCGAATTCTTTACGAGTCCCCATCCGGGGAACTTGCGTCAACTGGTGCGCTACGTCGAGGTGTGCGGAATAGGCTTCACGGGTGAAGTATCTCGGGAGAAATCATGCAGAGAGCGATTCTTCTTTTCTTGCTCTTTTTGGGGCCGGGCACGTTTGGCCAGAGCAATTATGCCGCGGTAAGCGGCACGATCACGGACCCGCAACAAGGTCCGGTGGCTGGGGCTGCCGTTGTGCTCACTTCGAATGAGACGCACGCGGAGCGCCGCGTCACGACCAATTCGCAAGGCATATTCCAGATCACGGGTATCCTGCCGGGCCAGTACACCCTTTTGGTCACGGCTTCGGGATTCGCGCAACTTACGCACGCTCTGCGTCTCGAAGTCGGCCAGCAACTCGACCTCAGTTTCTCGCTGAAGCTGGCTTCCGCTTCGGACATGATTCAAGTGGATTCCACCGCCGCCGACGTGCTGCACACGGTGGACGCCAGCATCGGAGAGGTGATCGAGCCCGCGGCCGTCAACAATCTTCCTTTGAATGGCCGCATGCTCATCGATCTGGTGCTCACGGTTCCCGGCGCGCATGTGAGCCACGGCGCGCAAGCCGGCGACATGAATCCGCTTTATTGGCGGCCCGGCCAGAGGTCGGCGGTGAGCATCGGCGGCAACCGGCCAAACGCAAACTATTTCTTGTTGGACGGGACAACCAACACCGATCCGACATTTAACACCATGAACCTCAGTCCTTCGCCGGATGCGGTGCAGGAATTCAAGGTGCAAACCGGCAGTTACTCCGCGGAAATGGGGGGAGCCGGCGGCGGTCAAATCAATATCGTCACGCGGTCGGGAAGCAACGCCTTTCACGGCACCGCGTACGATTTTCTGCGCAATGGGGCGATGGACGCCTACACTTTCGGCGCGATGGGTTCTTCCAAGTTTCTTGTGCAAAACAATTTCGGC
>QHYL01000178.1 GCA_003224105.1 Acidobacteriota bacterium
CGTTTTTCATAATGCGGAATTGCAGGGCCACGCGGCCGCGATCGCCCAGCATGGCCGATTCCGGCATGACCGCATACCAATTGCGCCGCACTGCCGCGACCACACGATTCATGTAGTCGCTGAAGTCAACGCCTTCGGTGGGCGTCAATATTTCATAACCGTTTCCAAACGTACCGCCGGAGCCTTGCGACCCGTCAGACCCACCATTCAGCCCGCCGCCGGCTTTCGGCATCGGGCCGCTGTAGAGACCGGAGCGCCCGCCGGATGCGTTGGGGGTTTTCGCAGCATCGCGGATGGTATCTTGAAGCGAGCGGTTGATCGAATTGTTCGGAAGAATCAGGCCGTGCTGCGGTTGAGGAGCATCCGGGGCTTCCAGTTTCAGCGGGGACTTGGGCGCATCTGTCTTTGGCGCGGGAGCGCTGGGCTGAGGGTCAAGTGCGTGCGCATCAGCTTTTGGCACAGGGGCGCTGGGCAATTCTTTCGGCCGTTCGGGCTGCGGGGCTGGCGCGGGCTGAGGCTCCGGGGGCGCAACTTCCCGTAGAACACGTGGGTCCAGATGCACTTTGGGTGAGGGCGGGGTCGGGCGGACAGAAGGCTTCGATGGTTCGAAGGCGCCAGGAGGAAGCAGTACCCTCAATTCATTACGCGCGAGCTCGATATCCGCCTGCGTCGGTGGACGATAAGGAAACACTTTCGAGTACAACAAAATCAGCGAAATCAACACAAGGTGAAAAACAACCGAGGATGCGCGGGTGGTAATTTGCCACTTGGCGCTCTCTTCTTTTTGCTCGGGAAAGACCAGTTGCACTTCGCCAGTCATGAAAATGTCCGGTCCGACCAGATCGGCGGGCGGCTGAAGAGTCAGTGGCTCGATAACAGCGGGCGGCGCGGCCCCAACGGGCACGGTGATGCGCGCGTCGAGGTCTGTCGGCTGCAGCGGCATCGAAAGGTCCTCTTGAACGCCGTAAGCTTCTCGGCTCACGTTACGCGGGACCACCACGCGCGCGGCAATGGATTCGAGCGGCAAATCCGAAGGGATGGTGGATTGCCCGTTCAAAGGCACAATAGGCAGCATGGCCGGCACGAGGGTGCGCTCGTCCATGGTCGTGGGGCGGCGGCGTTGCGTCACCGCATCAGGAGCGGGTGGACGGGCGCCTACCGGAACTAGGAAACGGGAAATCATGTTGTCGAGTTTTCTCGCGCGGCTAATGCTTCTGGTTGGACGCGCGCCGCGTGCTCCTGGATGCTTGCCATCACGCGTCCAGCCAGCTCAAGGGCTGCCCGTCCGGCGGCCCCGTTGGTTGGTGGTTCCTTGCGCGTACGGGAGGCATCAATAAAGGCTTCCAGCTCAGCATGCAAAGGCTCTACGGTTGGGGCATTCAGCTTTTCAAATCCAAATTCCGGTTGTGGACCGGGCCTCTTCACGCCAATACGCAGAGCGTCGCGTCGGGCATAGTCCAGCGAAATGTATTCATGCTGCTGGAAAAAACGCATTTTGCGTACGCGTTCGGTGGAGACGCGGCTTGCCGTGACGTTCGCCACGGCTCCGCCCGCGAATTCCAGCCGCGCGTGGGCGATGTCCACTTTGTCCGTCAACACGGGGATTCCAACTGCCTTTACTTCGGTCACCTTTTCCTTGACCAGCGCCAGCAGAATGTCGAGGTCATGAATCATCAAGTCATAGATTACGTCCACATCCAGGCTGCGCGGCGTGAAAACACCCAATCGGTGAACTTCGAAAAAAAGCGGGCGGTTCAAAATAGGTTCCACTGCTCGCACCGCTGGATTGAAGCGCTCGACGTGACCCACCTGCAAGATGCGCTTGTTTTTCCTCGCTACGGAGAGGAGCGCATCAGCCTCGGCCAAATCCACGGCCATCGGCTTTTCGACAAGCACATCCAGACCCATTTCCAACAGCTTGCATCCCACTTGAGCGTGAGCAACCGTTGGTACGGCAAGGCTTACCGCGTCTGCGCGACCCTGTAATTCCTCAAGGCCTTGCACCACGGGCGCTTGAAACTCTTGCGCAACGGCGGCTGCGCGTTGTGGACTCTGATCGTAGACGCCGATAAGCTCCGCACCCGTGAGTTCTCGATAAACGCGCGCATGATTGCGCCCGAACTCGCCGGTGCCCACGACGGCGACACGGATCTTCTTCGGTTCTGCCGCCGCGCTCATTCTTTATGGATTCCCCTGGTCTCGGCTTTTGGTTCCGCCACTGCGTGAGGCGGAAATGCCTGAATCGCAATTCCCGATGCGTCCGCCAGGTCGATCAGCTTGGCTCTGTCAAAAAGGAGCGTCCGACCCGCATCCACTGCCAAAGCCGTGGCTCCGGCGCTTCTCATCTGTTCGACGGTGGGCAAACCAACCACAGGTACATCGAAGCGCATGTCCTGCGCAGGCTTGCTCACTTTCACGACCACCAGCGGCTTGCCGGCCGCGATGCGCGCCGCTCGTCCAATGACTTCATCGGTGCCCTCCATGGCCTCGACGGCAACGCAAGCGCGGTCGAAAATCACGACGGTTTGCCCGATGTCCATTCCGGCGATCTGCTGAGCTAGCCCACGGCCATAAGCAATGTCCTCCGCTTCGTGCTCATTCGGCGCACGGCGGGTAAGCACGCCAGCTTCGGGCAGCAACGGTTTGAGAAAAAGCGTCGAGTCCACTAACCGGATGCCTTCGTCTTCGAGCACGCGCGCTACGGCTCCAATCAATGCGTCGGTGTTTTTCCGTGGCAGCGAAAACAAGAGCTTTGCCAATTTCCAGTCCGGACGGATCGCACTGAAAATTTTGTTGTGCTTCACTTGCCCCGCCATCACCGCTTGGGTCACGCCTTCCTGGTGCATGAGTTCGATGGTTTTACTTAACTCGCCAAGGCTTACCCAATGCACGCGTTTTGCGGCTTGCTCCAGTTCGGGCGAGGCTTCTTCTTTGAGCGCGATGACCGCCATATCAATTCCCTGGCTTCGCGCGCCTTCGAGCACCAGAAAGGGAAATCGCCCGTTCCCTGCGATGAGCCCCCAGCTTGCCCTGCTTGCGTTGGTTTCCGGCATGGAATCGGAGCGTCTTACTTCACGATGCCGCGCTCAGCACTTTCAATAAAGCGGATCAATTCATTTACGTCTGCCGAGTCGCTCAGCGTTTTTTTCATTTCTTCCAAGGCCTGCGACGTATTCAATTTAGAGCGCAAAAGAAGCTTGTAGGCGCGCTTCAAAACCTGCAAGCGCTCTGGCGAAAACCCTTTGCGTTCCAGCCCAATGGTATTAATTCCAAAACTCTTTGTTTCACGTTCGGTAACAATTTTGGAAAATGGCGGCACGTCTTGCGTAATCACCGTCGACGCTCCGATATAAGCGTGCCGCCCAATGCGGCAGAATTGGTGCACTGGGCAAAATGCGCCGATCGTGGCAAAATCCTCCACGGTGACATGACCCGCTAGCGTCGCTCCATTCACAAATAATGCATTGCTGCCCACCTGACTATCGTGTCCGATGTGCGAATACGCGAGCAAAAAATTGTTGTCTCCCAGCAAAGTCCTGCCTCCGCCTTTTTGCGTGCCCCGGCTCACGGTCACATATTCGCGAAAAATGTTTCCATCACCAGCAACCAATTCCACGCGCTCGCCGCGAAAGGTGTAATCCTGGGGGTCCCCGCCAATCATGCAGAAGGCGTGAAACACATTGTTCTTGCCAAATCGCGATGGCCCTTGAACGACCGCATGGGCGTGCAGCACACAACCGTCGCCCAGCTCAACTTCTTCGCCCACGACGGCATACGCGCCAACTTTCACACCTTTTCCCAACTTCGCGCTTGCCGCGACGGTGGATTGCGGATGAATCTCGGACTTGGTCATTTCGCGGATTTTTCCGCCTGCGCGGCCGGCACGCGGTCCACCATCTTGCACATCAACGTGGCCTCGGCCGCCAGCTGACCGTTTACCGTAGCGCGCCCCTCCAGCTTGCAAAAATCCCCGCGCCACGAAATTACTTTCATCTCCACTCTCAATTGATCACCGGGCACAACCGGCCGGCGGAATCGCGCGCCGTCCACAGCAGCAAAGTACAGCAGTTTTTTCTCGCGGTCCGGAACTTCCTGCAGTAGCAGCAAGCCGCCAGTTTGCGCCATAGACTCGATAATCAGCACGCCCGGCATCACCGGCGCGCCCGGAAAATGTCCCTGAAAATAGGCTTCGTTGACCGTCACGTTCTTCAAGCCCACGATGCTCTTCAAACGCTCCATTTCCACAATGGCGTCCACAAAGAGAAATGGATACCGGTGCGGCAAAATCTTCTGTATTTCCACGATGTCCATGATCATTCGCGGTCTCCGTGGCCGCACACCCGCTCGGCGGCGCCTGACGCATTCCCGGGAACTCCTAATTATAAGCGAACCACAGCCTGCGCGAAACGCACTCTTGAGCGGTGTGACCCCAATGTTTTCGTGACGCTGCAAACCGGCGTATTTCCAGGCCGAACAAGTTGCTCTACTTCCAAGGCGCTGCTAGCATGTCCGCGCCATGGCGGACTCGCCCTTCCCTCTGGAATTACTTCGAGTTCTGAGGCCGCAGCTCCCGGACATGCTTCGTGTGCTGCGGCGCTTCGTGGCTTCGGAATCCCCCAGCTTCGAAAAAGCGGCGGCCGATCGTTGCTGCTCCGTCATCGCCAAAGAATGGAGAAGAAGCGGGACTCACGTCGAGCGCATTCCCCAAAAGCGCCGCGGCGATCATCTGCGCATAATTTTCGCTCCAAATCAACCTCGCGCCGCCGGGCAGCTCCTTGTGCTTGGCCATTACGACACCGTCTATTCAACGGGAACTTTGAAGGAAATGCCTTTCCGCATCTCTGCTGGCAAAGCTTACGGCCCGGGAATTTTTGACATGAAGGCTGGCATCGTCCAGGCGCTCTTCGCGCTTCAGGCGCTTCAACGAACCCGGGTTCGCGCCAAAAAGCAAATCGTCTTCCTTTGGACCTCAGACGAAGAAATTGGCAGCGAATCTTCCCGTAAGCTCGTCGAAACCGAAGCGCGATGCAGCGATGCGGTCTTCGTCCTCGAGCCCTCTTTCGGCCCACGCGGTCTGGTGAAGACGGCGCGCAAAGGTGTGGGTGAAGCCCAACTAATCGTCCAAGGTCGCGCTTCTCACGCAGGCCTGGCCCCGGAAGAAGGGATCAACGCGGTGCACGAATTGGCCACTCAGCTCACACGCATCGAAAAGTGGAATGATATACGTCGCGGAATAAGCATCAATGCCGATATAGTGGAAGGCGGTACCCGCACCAATGTGATTGCGGACCGCGCCCGCGCCGTTCTCGATCTGCGAGCCTTGCGAGCTTCTGACATGCGCAGCGTCGAAAGCCGGCTTCACGCATTGCGTCCCGTTCACAGAGGGGCAAAGCTGAAGATCACCGGTGGCTTCGACCGCCCTCCCCTGGAACATAAGATATGCGCCGCGCTTTTCGAGCGAGCGAGGTCCCTGGCAAAGCAAATGAACCTATCGCTAGGCGAGTGCACGGCCGGTGGCGGTTCCGATGGAAATTTCTCGGGCGCTCTAGGCATTCCCACCCTGGACGGCCTCGGGGCCGTTGGCGACGGCGCGCACTCTGACCACGAATACATCGTTGTAAACACTATGCCCGCACGCGCAGCGCTGCTGGCGGCTCTTCTTACCTCCTCTTAATGAAACTTCGTGTAACTAAGGCGAAATGGAATCGGGATTAGAGACCTAGAGGGAGCAGCGGCGCCGCTTTCAGAGTTTAGTGAACGTAATTCTTCCGTAGATACCCCGCCGTGGATTCCATCAAGTCGCTGTAGTCACTGTGCAGCACTTCGCGCAGCGCTTGCTCGGTGGCCATGCCCGCGCCAATGCGATCCAGAATGCGTTCCACATCACTCATTCCGTCCGCTTGAATGATGTATTCCATATTGGCGAGCGCCCAGGCGTACGCATACCGCGCCGTACTCCGATCCAAACGGGTCCAGGACCCCTCCAGTTGGCCCAGCGGTATGGAATGCTTCTCATCGAAAATCTGTACGAGTCCCGCGGCATCATCTCCACTACGATACCCCTCCATCCATTGCGCCAGTCCTTCCTGAATCCACGTCGGCGCGCGATTCGAACAGCTGACAGCCAACCCCATGCAGGCGGTTTTTGTTTTCTGTGCGACAAAGCTGTGTGTCAGTTCGTGCTTCAGGGAACGCGACAGTTCTCCATCCACGCTCGTCAATCCCTGCACCGGAACACGAATCCGCCCATCGTACAACGCGCCCGCCCATGCCGGTGCGCGCGTGATGTCCACAAATGCCTGCTCCGTGTACAGAACCACTCCAATCGGTTCCGGGGGCGTGTAGTTCAGCGCGGATTCGATCGCCGAAAAGTGCATCTCCAGCGCGCGCAATACATCCCGGGCCAGCGCTGGCTCGGCGGCGCCGTTGTACTTCAATTTGAAGTGGCTGCTCTCGTTTTCCTTGTAGCTTTCTTCTTCTTTCTTGTCGCGGAGCGCGGCCTCCAGCGCCGCCTGCAATTCCTTGTCGGGACGCAGGGCCAGGGCATGCTTCCACTCGGCAACCGCCTGATCGAGCTTGTTCATGCCGTAGTACGCCCAGCCTGCGAGCTTCCCCACATCGGGATTGTCCGGCACAAGCCGCCTAGCGTGGTCCAGGTAATCCAGCGCCTGCTTGTATTCGTTCCGCCTCAGGTAGATGTACGCCACGTTCATCAGAAGCGCCGGCTCGTCCGGAGCGTAGTTCACCGCCGTGCGCTCATCGGAAAGCGCGTGCTCCAAATCGCCGCGGGACAGTTCGAACGTGGCGGCGGCGTGATGGCCCAAAGCGGCGTTGAAAGTTGCGGTTGAGTTCCCCGACCGCGCTTCGCTTTCCAGCTTCGCGATATATGGGCGATCAATTGACCCGTCATGCGTAGCGCCGCGCTGAATCTCCTCTATACCGCTGCCACCCGCAGGACGTATTTCTGGGGGCGCGATGGTCAGATTGGCTGTTGCGTCCCCGGGTACGGCAGCGGTCACCAATCCCCCTTTTTCAATATGGTCTACGATGGATTTCGGCAGGCTCAGCTCGCCCGCAGAGGTCATGTACCTGACCTTGTCCCCTTCTTCGAAAGCGCTCAGTGCGGCAATGCGGCGGCCATTCTTCAGGACAATTGTATCTGCGGCAGCTTGCGCGCTCAGGAGTAAGAGCGCAGCACCAAGCAGAGGAAAGTGCACGTAGGAGGCTGCTGTTCGTGGCATCCCCTTATTTTAGTTCCTATTGACTGCCTGGGCGGGCCGTCTTGTTCTCTCATGCCGAATCTGACTACACTCTTTACATGTGGGTTGGGGCCAGGGTCTTCACGCTGTGGTGCCTTATTGCGCCGCTGGCTGTTCGGGCAACGGAGAGATCGCCACACGAATTGTACGATGCGATCAACGCTCTAACACTCGATTCCTCCCAGATCTATCGTCTCGCCTTGGAAAATCGCATTGAGCTTCGACGCGGCGATGCCCTCATATCATTGGAAGAAGGGACCTTTGCCTTCTTCTCCCCGTTCGATGGGCGGGTCACAGGAGCCGTTTTCTCCGGCCGTGGTCACGTGCTGGCCGTTCCCCGCGATCCTGTCGAAAAGCAACAAATGGGACGTTTTCTAGGCTCCCCTGTTCTCGACGAAACATTCGTGAGCGCCTACTTTCGCTTCACAGACGGAGCGGCCGATGAGTTGCTCTCCCAATTTCGCAAGGCTAGTCTTTCGCCACAAAGGGATACGTCTTTCGTCCCCCTGTGGGAACCCACCCTGGCCCACGTCAATCCCCTTTACACGCTTCGCATTCTCGTCGACTTCTTGTCACCGGACCCTCGGCCTGCGTTTTACGCCAACCTTGACGGCGCCTCCACGGGCCCATTCGATATCGTTGTGGACGGGCAGCGCGACGAGCAGTTCCTGTTGGGACAAACGATAAAAAACGCGGCGGGAACTTTTTACGATATCTGGACCTCTCACCGCGTCCCCAACCTCCCGGCCCGAACCGTCGCCTTTCGCGCCCTGCACTACTCCCTGGAATCCTCCATCCTCCCCAATAACTCGCTCGACGCAACAGCAACCATCCAAGTTCGCGCGGAGACTGGCAACGCGCGGATCCTGGTGTTTGAGCTGTCCCGTGCTTTGACTGTGGACCGCGTGACGGGAGAGCACGGCGAGCCTTTGGAGTTTTTTCAGAACGAGGGCATGACCCTGCACGAACGCAGTACGCGCGGAAACGACTATTTGTATGTTGTCCTCCCCGCCGTTCTTTCCCAGGATCAAGAATTTATGCTCCACTTTCACTACCATGGCAACGTAATTGAAGACGCGGGAAACGGCGTCCTATTCGTTGGCGCGAGAGAAAGCTGGTATCCGCATCTCGGCGACCCGGCGGAGTTCGCTGCTTATGACCTGGCCATTCGGTGGCCGCGCAAACTTCGACTCGTCGCCACGGGTTCCAAGCTGGACGAACACGAAGAGGGTGAATTTCGTATCGGTCACTGGAAGACGGAAAAGCCCACGGCCGTCGCGGGATTTAATCTAGGGGAATACGCCACGTCTTCGGTGACTTCCGGCGGCCACTTCGTGGATGTCTACGCCAACCGTGAACTCGAAGAGAACCTGAGGAGCCGCATGCAGGCCTCACCCGCTGACGGAATTCCTATCCCTTCCCATACTGTTGGCGCTCCTTCCGCGCGGCTGGCAATGACACTTCCCGTGCCCACTCCTAGCCCCGCCAACGCCTTAAAGCAGCTTGGAAAGGAAATCGATTCTTCGATCCATTTTTACGAGACCTTCTCCGGACCATTTCCCTTCCACAATCTGAGCGTCTCGCAGATTCCAGGAACTTTTGGCCAGGGCTGGCCGGGACTCCTGTACGTTTCCACGCTTTCTTTTCTTTCTCCGGAAGCGCAGCAGCGCGCCGGGCTTAGTCCCAGCGGCCAGGAGCATTTCACAGAACTGGTTCCCTACCACGAAGTTGCGCATCAATGGTGGGGCAATGTCGTCGGCTGGTCCAGCTATCGCGACCAGTGGATTGACGAGGCTATCTCGAACTATCTCGCGCTGCTCTTTGCCGATAGCCGGGGCAATCCCGAACATGCGCTTCGCATCTGGCTTTCGCGCTACCGCCGCCAACTCACTGAAAAGTCGCCGGATGCCGACGAACCTGCGGGCGATATTGGAGCGCTCACTCTCGGACTTCGCCTGAATTCCTCAAAATCGCCTTCTGCCTATGAACGCGTGGTCTACAGCAAGGGCTCCTGGATCATCCATATGCTTCGGGAAATGCTCCGACAGCCTGGA
>QHYL01000646.1 GCA_003224105.1 Acidobacteriota bacterium
GTGAAGAGGACTTTCACCTCCAAGCGATTAAACATGCTCGGCACACATAAAAAGGGGAGGCTGAACCCAGCCTCCCTCTTTCTTTGTAAGCTGAATCGCCGACTAAAACTCGTACCGCAGTGAGACTTGCAGCACGCGGGGAGAACTGGCCGTGGATGTAATGATACCGAACTGGTTAGTGTTGAGCAGCGTGGCCGAGCTCGGCCCGTTGAAAACGGGATGATTGAAGGTGTTGAAAGTGTCCATACGAAGCTTCAACTGCTGGCTTTCCAGCCTTGGAAGCTTGATAGACTTTTCGATGGCCATGTCCACAGAAGAGAAACCTGGGCCGCGAACTGCGTTCCTGGTTCCCGTGCCGCCAGCGAAGGGGAACCCAAACGCCGAAACTGCCGCGGATTGACTCGCAAAAAACTGAAGTGCCCCGGAGTCTGTGTGGATGTTCTGTTTAAGTCCTGCGCCATTTAACAGGGCGGCAGGCGCATCGAGCGTGAAAGCAGTGGGGAAAGAACCGGTGTGGATGGTGAAGGGGTAGCCGGTTCTCCAGGTAATAATGCTGGAAGTCGTCCAGCCGCCGACGATAGCGTTAACCCATCCGGGAGAATTACGCAGGAAATGCCGGCCCTGGCCTACGGGCAGGTCATAGATGTAGTTGACATTGATGGTGTGACGCGAGTCGAAATCGGAGCTTGCGCGGCAGGTTCGAAGATTATCAAGCTCGCAGACGAGGCCGTTGCCACTGAATGAATAGAGGACGTAATTGTTCGCCACATCCGACACGTTGTCGATGGAATGTGAATACGTATAGTTAAAATCGAATTGCAGCCCATTTGAGAAACGCTTGCGAAGCGTAGTCAGCAAGGCGTTGTAGTTTGAAGAACCATAATTCCCGATGTAGGCATTGGCGGAGGTTTGGGCAGGCAGACCGATATTGGGAAAGAGAAGCCCGGCCTCCTCAAGGATAAGAATCACGCTTGACAAGTCTCCCCTGGTCACAAATGGCGAAAGGGCACCTGCCACAAGGGTAGAGCAATTCGAGACTCCAAAAATGTTGCTGCAGTTCGCGCCAGGGGCTATTTCAGCTGCAAGCACGTCATTGATCTGGTTCTCAAACCAGGGAATTGCAGTGATCGAACCCGTGGAATTGAGGCTAGGAAGCTCTTGCTGCATTATCCCAAAGGCCGGACGAAGGAACTGGCCCGATGACGTATCCTTGAAGTTTGCTGTGGTTCCAGCATCCCCCACGGCCAATAACCTGCGGCCCATGCGGCCCACATAACTGGCCTCAAACAATAAGTTCCCCGGAAGCTCCCGCTGGATGCCAAAGTTGAGCAGAATCGAATAGGGGTTCTTGGTGTTGCGATCAAATTGGAAGAACGCGGGAAAACCACCATTCGCCGTTCCGAACGGAACTCCGCTGGCATTCACACTGGGAGCAAACGGCGGTTTGGTGTCGGGAGGCGTAGGAAATGACGGCAAGTTGGAGTTGATCCCATTGAACCGCGGATCGTTGAGCAAGGAGTCAAAACCGTCGAAAGGCACGCCAAACGGCTCGTTCACCTGGGCATCGTAGACGAAAGTGGACTGATCCAAGCCGAAACTGGCACCGCCGGCGATGCGATCGTGGCGGATTGAAGCACCTGCGCGAATCGCGGTTTTCCGATCCCCGAAGAGACTTCCGAGAAGGCCGCTGCGGAATCCGGGGTTATATGCGATACCCAAGCGGGGGCCAAAGTCCTGGTAATCGGGGTCGTAGTAACCGCGAGCACCATTGGCCGCGCCACCCGGGCTGAAACTGACAATTGGGACCACAGAGTTTCCGCTGAGTCCCTGAGCGGCCGCGGCAAGCCGAGTTGAAAGGTAAGTATTTTCATTGACCGAGGGAATGGCTTCGAAGCCGTGGACCTCGTAGGGCACGCTATGAATCTGATAGTGAAGCCCGTAGGTGAGGGTCAGATCGGAGCGGACTTTCCAGGAATCCTGAGCGTAGAATTCGAACTCATTGTACTTGAAGTCTCGTTTCTTTCCGCTACCGTTTGGAAGCACGCTCGGGGTTTTGTCGTAGTTAAAATTCGTGACGACTCCCGAATAGCGCCCGAGAAGGAATGGAAAGAAGTTATCCCAATTCGTAATGGAGGAATTATCCCCGTTGATGTCCGAGGGACGAAGGGAAGGATCGAGAGAACCGAGATTGCCGCCCAGGCCAACACCAATGAAATTGAAATCGTTCTTGAGCGTGCTCATTTGGCGGATGAATTTCAAGTCTGTGCCGAAATCCATGGTGTGCTTGCCCTTGATCCAGGTCAAACCATCACGGAATTCGGGAACCGGAACGTTCCGGGACTGCGTCGAGGAATTGAGATAAGGGTTGGAAATATTGGGATTGAAGGTGACAAAGTTCGGAAATGTGGGTGAGGGACTCACAGGAAAATCCAGAATGGTGCGTACCAACCCGGCGGAAACCTGGTTGATGACGTTGGCGGTCGGAGTCCAGGTTTCGCCAACCGAAAAAGCGTAGGGGTCAATACGGTCCCGGGAATCCGGGGCCGCATCGCCGGGGAATTGAACAATGGACGTATTGAAGAAATCGTCCCTCAAGATTCGAGTGACGCTGCCATGCAGGAAGAGCTTGTGTTTCGAAGTCAGATTGTAGTCGACACGAGCGTTATAAACGTTATCGGTTTCGTGGGCATCTAAGGAAGCAACCTGCGAAGATGTGAGGTAAGTAATGCAGGTGGGTTTGGTAGTAAAGCGAGCGGACCCGTCGCAACCTGGATTGCTGTTGATATAGCCGAGTTCGCCGGCCAAGAACTGCGGTGTAGGGACTGCACGTTCGATACGGCTGCCGAAGGACTGACGCAGCCCTTCATAGTCGAAAAAGAAGAAAATCTTGTCCTTCTTGATGGGGCCGCCGAGGTTGCCGCCAAACTGATTGCGGATAAGCGGCGGACGGGGCACGCCGCTGCGGTTGTCGAACCAATCGTTGGCGGCAAAAATGGTGTTGCGGTTGTACTCCCGGAGATTCCCGTGCCAACTGTTCGATCCACTCTTGGTGACAAGATTGGTCCCGCCGCCGCTACTGCGCCCATAGTCGGCGGTTTCGCCTGCGGTCACGGTGCGAATTTCCTGCAAAGCATCGACGGAGACTGAAATCGTCGAGGTGAAAGCCTGTCCCGTGGCCTGGTCGTTAATGTCCAAACCGTCCAGCATGATATTGCCTTGATCGCTCCGGGCGCCGGTGATGGAACCTGCATCATTGACGCCAGCCTGGAGCCGCATCAAGTTGGCCGCGTCCAAACGAAATTGAATCGGCAATTCGCTCACGGCTCTCGCATCGATAACGTTTCCGATGGTCGCGTCCGTGGTGTTCAGTGTGGCTTCGCCGGAAGCCTCGACATTGATCGATTGCGTCACCTCGCCCACTTCGAGGCTGACGTTGCGAGTCTCTGTTGTGCTGGCGCCCAGCGTGATGTTGCTCACCACCAGCTTCGCAAAGCCTCCCTTCGTGAAGGTCAGCGAATAACCTTGGGCTGGAGTCTTGCGCAAGAATTGATAGAAGCCTAAATCGTTTGTGGTTGTGGTCTCGTGCAAGCCTAATTGGCTGTTGTCGAGCTCTACGGTAACTCCGGATATGACGCCTCCCGACTTGTCTGAAACAACGCCGCTAACTGCGGAAAATTGCTGCGCGTGCAGCGGGAAGGATCCAACCAGAAAAAACAGCACACCTAGAACAACACCCCTCAGATTCTTCATTTATCCCCCGTACGAAACAATTAAACGCAACTTCGAAATGCATCTGCTGTGTGGAGAAATCCATCATCGAGGCATAGCACGAGAATTGCCATAGGACATTTCTTACTTGGCGCGTAATCTGAGCACCCACAAGCACTTAGGACGAAACCCCACACGTCGCGCGCAGGCGAAACGGGAATGACTCTATTAATTGGAAAGAGATATGGAGATATGGATTCTTGAGTTTATCCCTTTTGCATTAGAACAAGGGTTGACCACATCCCAAACAGGATCCGCCA
>QHYL01000647.1 GCA_003224105.1 Acidobacteriota bacterium
CGACTCGACTACTACAAGAAAAAATTGCTGACGCGGCGGGAAGAACTCACAAAGACCATCGCACGCACTCAAGAAGAGGGAAGAACGGCGGACGAAGACCCCACTGTGGACCTGGCGGACAAGGCGGCCAACTCCTACACCAAGGAGTTTCTCTTCGGCATGACCAACACCGACCGTTCCCTCTTGAATCTCATTGACGCCGCTCTCAAGCGCATCCAGGCAGACGAATACGGAGTCTGCGCCAACTGCCAGGAAGAGATGCAGCAGAAACGCCTGGAAGCCGTGCCTTGGGCCAAACACTGCATCGCGTGCCAGGAGAAGATGGAACAGGGTTTGCTATAGACGCCCTCGCCTAACTTTCCGCTGCGCCCCAAACTTCTAAGTTACTGCACTGTAATTCTTATCTTTAATTAGCCAGTGGAAAGATGTACATTCCACTGCCGTGGCGGAAGCCGGCACATCCAGCGCAATCTCATCGTCCAACTCAAGCCTTTCAAGCAAAAGACGAGGCGTTAGCGAAGGTCTGCGCTCCTGGCTCAAGGCTGCTGGTGACGCGCTGGTCAGCGTCATTTTTCCCGCCGGTTGCCGCATCTGTGGCGAACTGCTCGCGGATTCCCGGCGCGTGCCGATCTGCCCGAAATGCCTCCACTCATTCGAGCGGGTCCCCTCGGCCGTTTGTGAAATTTGTGGTTGCCCGCTTTTTGGATTGCGGCAGAAAGAAGAGCAGCCGCGGCTCTGCCCTGCTTGCCAAAACAAGACGTATGGCTTTGATTGCGCCCGCAGCTTCGCGATCTATCAGGGACCGCTGGTCCGGGCAATTCTCCTGGTGAAATTTGAGCAAATCGAGCCTCTAGGCGCCTGGTTTGCCGAGAGGCTTGCTGAAGTAGTGAGCAGCGAGCGCGCCAGATTCGCGGCCGATGTCGTTGTGCCGGTGCCGCTCCACCGCCAGCGCGAGCGAGAGCGCGGATACAATCAAGCGGCCCTGATTTCCAGGCCTCTCGCGAAGCGCTTACGCCTGCCTCACAAGGCACTCCTCCTGATGCGCACCAAAGCGCGGCCTGACAAGCGCATTCTCACTCTCGAAGAACGCTGGGAGTCCGTACGCGGCGCTTTTGCCACGCGTCCGGGCAGCCAGGTTGACAATCTTCGCGTCCTACTAATAGATGATGTATTGACGACCGGAGCCACCTTGGATGCTTGCGCGCGAGCCTTGCGCGAGGCGGGCGCAAAGTCGGTATTCGCGCTGACCGTGGCACGTGCGATAAGAAATCCCCTGCCAAGCTCCGTGGAATGGTAGAATAGTTCTAGGAAGCTCTATGGGATCAAACCGGCAATTGGCGGCCGATTCCCGGGGGGCTCATACCCCCGATGCGGCTCGCGCGGCTGCGCCCAGTTCCGAAACTCCCGCTGGCAGTAGAACCCACAACTCGATTTCGCGCCGGGCATCTTTGATGCAGGAACCTGTGCTGGTGCTGAATGCCACCTACGAACCCATCAACGTAACCGCCGTACGCCGCGCGATGGTGCTGATGCTGAAAGGCGTGGCGCAGGCCGAAGAATTGCACAGCGCGGAGGTCCACTCCGCCGCTCACGCTCACCAGGTTCCATCGGTGATTCGCCTGCTGGCTTATAGGCACATCCCTCAACAGAGCCGCGCGCTTTCACGTAAGAATATTTTGCTGCGCGACCGCAACACCTGCCAGTTTTGCGGACGCGTGTTTCCAAGTTCAGAGTTAACCCTGGATCACGTATTGCCGCGTTCTCGCGGAGGCCGCTCTTCCTGGGAAAATTTGGTCGCCTGCTGCTACCGTTGCAATAACACGAAGGGGGACCGAACCCCGGAGGAGGCTGGGCTGAAACTGGCTCGCAAACCCCGGCCCTTCACGTTGCATACGTCCCGCCAGCTGATGCGTTTAATCGGCCACCGCGATGATCGCTGGCGCAAATACCTGTTTTATTGAGGATTTCCCCCTACTAAATCGATTTTTCCAGGACTTTTTTCTGCACCTAGGAAACCTTTTTCGCTCCCGTACATCTAATAATACAAAACCACTTCGAGGACACACCCCGGGAAGCGGTTAGGGCTTGCCCCTAACCGCTTCTCTCCTTTTACCGGCGAATTTTTCGCCATCAAGTTTTTCCCTCATACGCTGGCTTCCGGAAAACTACCTAATACCTCTTCCTCGCTTGGGAATTCAGGGAAAACCCTGAATAGCTGCGTAATCTTCAGGACTTC
>QHYL01000648.1 GCA_003224105.1 Acidobacteriota bacterium
CCTCTGCAAAATATTGACGCGCCTTACTGGCATCAATGGGCGGTGTTTGCGCCGCCAAGAGCCCCACGCCAGCGATGACAGCGAGCAGGGAAGCGCGGACGCAGAAAGCCCTAACCACGTTGCTGATGGGAATCACCACACCCTACCTCCTTCTTCAGACGCAAAAAAGCGACGCTCCGTAAGCAGGCATCTCACACGGGCAGGGCGCGCAGATAGGGAACGCTGGCCTTCATCATCTCCAGGTTCATTTCGACGAAATAATTCTTGACGCCGCCAGTTTTCGCCGCAGTGAAGATTTTCTTCCAATCCAAAGTGTCCTGGCCGACCGGCAGGATCTTTTTGGTTTGGGCGGACCAGCCTTGGACGTGCATGGAAATGAAACGCCCCGGGTACTTCATAAAATATTCCCCCGCGTCAAAGCCTTGCGCGATCGTGGAAACCTGGAACTGAAACTTGACCAGCGCGGGGTCGAGAAGCTCCAGCAACACGTCGTAGGTGCGTTTGCCATTTACCATCGAGCACTCGAAGTCTTCGTTGTGAAGCCCTTGCTGGATCCCTGACTTGGTCGCGAGTTCGCCCATTTTGTTGTATTCGTCGGCGATTCGCTTTATGTCGTCCATCGCCGGGTTCTTAGGACCGCCGAGGCTGGGTACGAGCATTTGAGTCAGGCCAACGTCCTTCGCCCAGGCGATGCGGCCGGGTTGATCTTTTCGCAGTTCATCAATGCCGAAATGGGAGCTGATGCACGTGACGCCGGCATCGCTAAGAATTTTCTTGAGCTCCGCAGGCGCGTATTTCGCGAGTCCCGCGAAGCCCGAATCGGCGTAACCCACTGGCGAACACAGCTCAATACTTTGAAATCCTGCCGCGGCAAGCTGCTTGATCGTGCCAGGGAAGTCTTTAGCGATCATTTCACGGACCGGCCACGTTTGGCATCCAATCGGCAACCCCAACGGATTGGCGCGCAGTTCCATCAGGCTGGCCGAAAGGAAGCCCGCTGCTCCTGCCACTGCGGCATGCTTCGCTGTGTTTTGTACAAACTCTCTTCGCGTCATTGTGGACATTTGCTCCTCCAAAGTGGGTTCCAAGATACACCTGCTTTCCCCTCTAGCGAAGTGTGTTCGTAAGCGAGACCATAAATCCCGTAAGCAGAGAAGCCGGACGCGCTTCCGTTTTTATGGGGCGGTTTGATCTGGAGAGGAGAGTCGCAGACTCGATTTGATGGCGTCTGCCAAACGGTTTTACTAGAAGAAATGTTTACGCGGCGCCTTGCGCGGCGGATTTGACGTCACGGCCGGGAACCACATCGATTTGCAGCATGGGATCTGCCGCCGGAATGTAAGTTGTTGCCAGTCCGAGTTCGCGGCGCACGATGTTGCAGCCCTGGGCGATGGCGCTGGCCTTGTAGAAAGCGATTTCGCGGTTGCAGCCCTGGCGGCCAAAGCCGCAATCGCTGGACACGATCAGTCGCTCGGGAGGGATGAACTTCAACGCTTTGCGGATCTCTCCGGCCACATCCTCCGGGCGATCGGCTTGCAGCGAACGATGGCTCACCGCACCGATGGCTATTTTCTTCTTGAGATCGTTTTTGAATGGAGCTAACAGTTCGAGGTCCTTTTGCTGGCGGTCTTTCATCTCGAGCGTCCAGACGTCGCCGCGGCAGCGCTCGAGGTAAATCTCGATCGAGTTTGCGTAACTCGTGTCTTCCATGACGCGCTGCATGTTGGGATTGCCCCAGCAGGTGTGAATCCACAGTTCTACATCGTCGAGTCCTTGAACCTCGCGATTGAACGCGTCAATCATGAACTTTACCTCGGGGTGGTCTTTGCCGTAGGTGTTGGCCATAAAGTGAAACGTCGGCTCCTCAATTTGAATACAGCGGCAGCTGGCGTCGCGGAGGGCTATCAGCTCTTTGTTCATGGCCTCGGCCATGTCCCAGATCACTTCGCGCTTGTCTTTGTATTTGGGCGTGTGAATGTCAAGGAAAAGCGCCATCACTTGCGAGCAGCAAGTCCCGAACTTGACCGGCTTGCGCGTCTTGCCCTGGGCGATGCGCCACACCTTCGCGTAATCGAGCGGCCGGTGTTCGATCTTGTCCACCACGTGCGGCCAGCGCCAGCCAGTGTAAATTTCGTTCAGAAGCGTGCCCGGAGGGTAGTGCAACCACGGCGCAGTGGTCTCTTCTGGCTGCAGATGGTCGCCCTCGAAGCCGGCCCAGCGCTGCAGCGGGTAATGATGCCAGGCGCGCCCCGCCATATCTTCATCCACGTGCAGGTCGCCGTGCGTCAAGATGTCCAGTCCAGCGCGCTCTTGATCACCTATCACCACGGCCATCGCGTCCTGAAACTT
>QHYL01000649.1 GCA_003224105.1 Acidobacteriota bacterium
CGTCTTGAAAATGTGACCCCTGGGATCGTTCACACCAAAGTTGGCGTTTACGAACGAAAACCCTGAAAAAGTGACGTACGCCGTCAGGCCCGTGGTGTCGGCGGGGTCGACGGCGATGGTCGTGAGCGCGCGCGGAGGAAGGTTCCCCTGTCCGCCGACTTGGAAGAAGTTTGTGAAGTTGCCTGGAGTAACATTGGTGGAGACAAAAACAATTCCGGTGAGCTGTCCAACGCTGTTGCCTGTATTCGCGCCAACATACACAACAGCAGGATTTGCTGGCGCGACCGCCAGCACATTCAAAGAGTCAAAATTGGAACCACTCACCAAGTCATTGGAAATGGGCGTCCACGTATTTCCGGCGTCGACGGATTGATAGACCTTCGTGGTGCCGAAATAAACGACGTTTGCGCTACTGGGGTCGGTTGCAAGCGGCGGGAGGACGCCGATGAAGTCGTTTGGGTTGATGCCATTGACGGCTGGAGAGAAGGTGCCGATTGCGCCGTTCTGGTAGGAAGCGTTGACGGGAAAACCGGTGATGCAACCGATATACACCGTGCTAGGAATGACTGCATCGACCGCGGTGGTTCCTCCATCTCCGCACTGTTGGTTGTCCACCCAAGCTGTTCCGCCCTGAAAGTTCTGACTGCCGTTGTCCTGAGTGCCAGCGAACGAGATGGAAGGTTGGCTGGCGTTGATGGAAATGAAGGGATAAAACTGCGTGAGGGTGAGCCCGGGGTTGTTGAGATTGGTCCAGGTCACAGTGGCGGCTTCGGCATCGTCGGTGCGCCACATGCCGCCGTCGTTGCCGAGGTACATGCGGACCTTGCCGGTGGAAAGCTTAACGAAGGCAATGGCGTGATTGTCCACGTGAGGAAGTCCCGCGCTGCCGCCGGGGAGATTGGGAATTACAGAAGACCAACTGGTTCCTCCGTTTGTCGTGCGAACGACCCAGGAAGGATTTCCGCTAGAATCGCGGACTGCTCCGCCGCCAAAGAAAACTATGCTCTTGTTGTTGGGATCCACTTTAACGACGTTGTCGTACCAACACTGAAAATGGCAGATGTCGGGCGCGGCGGTTTGCGTCCAGGAACTCCCTCCATTCGTGGTAACGAAGACCCCGAGATTGGTTTCCGAGGCCGTGCTGGAATCGGCAATGGAGGCGTAGACCGTGTTCCCGGAAGTGTCGCTGGGGGCGATGCCCAGGTCAATGCGGCCCATGCCGGATTGCAATGGCAACGTTGTAGAGGTCAGGCGAGAGAAACGGACTGTGGAGCAAGTGGAACCGATGCCTGTGGCCTTGTAGATGCCGTTGCCATTGGGAGCGTTTGGCGAGCTGCCAAACGGATTACCTAATGCCGCGTACGCCACCGTGGAAGAAGCGAAACCGACAAAACTGGCCAACTGGTCCGGCAAAATGTTAGTCCAAGAGGACCCGCCGTTATCGGAACAATAGACGCCTTCGGTGGTCCCTTGGGAAAACTGAGTCTGCGCCGCGACGAGAACCAGTTGCGGGTTTGCGGGACTGACGGCCACGTAAGTAATGCGAGTTCCGCCGAGAGTAAAAAAGCCAAACGGAGTTATGTCGTCGTAGGGCCCAATGAAAGGGCAGGTGGAGCTTGCGACGGTGCAAGTTTGAGTCCAGTGGAGCCCTCCATCGCTGGATTTTAGGACGCCTGCTCCATAGTAAATGTCGAAGGCAACGGCCTCTGATTCGCCGGTGGCCGCATAGGCAGTGGAGTGATTCGACGGGGCAAACGCGATGGAGCCCATGGACAAAGAGGCATTTTGGTCGCCAACAGGCGTCCAAGTTGCTCCCGCGTCCGTGGAACGCCAAATGCCACCCATGGCGCCGCCAATGAGGACGGTGTTGCCCGTGGAGTCCGAAGGATCAACGGCAATGGCGGTGACGCGGCCGGTGACCGGTGAAAAGAAACCGCCTGTAGTTGGCGTTGGGCCGATGGGGGTCCATGTAGAGGTAACTGCGGCGAGCGGTGAGGGACTTGATTGCTGAGAAACTTCGGCATAGGAGCCGTCGGGCCGGAGGGCGAGCTTGCCCTCCGCGACCATCATGCGCTGCATGTGCTGGAAGGCTTTGAGGCGTGCGCCTGCTGGAATGTGACCGCCGACGGAGCTGCGCTGCTTGTAGAACCATTCAGCGCGCTTGCGAATGGCTTCTGGTCCATCGGAATCGTTTGCAGGCTCTCGGCGCGTAGAAGATTCTTGCTCTTGGTCAGGCTCGACCTTGGCTGCCTGTTTCTTGGAGGGCAGAGGTCTTCTGGATGATTGCGCGCTGGACCGGTCAGGAGCGGCAGGCTTCTCCTGGGCAGCGACACTACTCAAGCAGACTAAGAAGATCGCGCATGACAGCAAGAAAGCGCACTGTGATGCAGATTTGAAGAGTCTCATAGATTGGCCCACACTTCGGAGGATTTGTCTAACCTTTGCCTGACAACCGAGCCAGTTTTGGAAAGCACTCTCAAGCAAGAAAGCACCGCTAGTCCAAAAACACCAACCGGCCTAAAACCAACATCCGGACTCAAAATGGCACGAGGCTACTGGAAAGACGGTAGAGAGCGAACCGGGCGAATCCCTCTATTGGGAGTAGGGTAAACACCTTGGGCGCGCTCTACTCCTAGCCTGTGTCGGCCTT
>QHYL01000650.1 GCA_003224105.1 Acidobacteriota bacterium
CGCGCCCTCGAGCGGATTCCCTTGGGCGTTGCCAGCAATTATCGCCATTACGAGCCTTATCCGATTTTCGTGAAAGATGGAAAAGGAAGCCGCATTCACGATCTCGACGGAAACGAATATATTGATCACAACCTCTGTTTTGGCGCGCTGATGGCCGGCCACTGCCATCCCGCCGTGGTCAAAGCCGTCGAGCAGGAACTCCACCGCGGCACCACCTTTGGCATGCCTCACGATCAGGAATGGGAGCTAGCTGAAGAAATCTGCAAACGCTATCCTGTCGAAATGGTGCGCTTCGGTTCCAGTGGCACGGAAGTCACCATGCACGCCTGCCGCATCGCCCGCGCCGCCACGGGCCGCGACAAAATTCTGAAATTCGAAGGCTGCTATCACGGCCTGCACGACACCGCGCTCGTCAGTGTGAAGCCTAAAGCTGAAGACTACGGCGATCCGGAAGCGCCGACTAGCGTTCCCGGTGGAGCTGGTATTCCGAAAGCCTCGCTCGCCAATGTGGTTGTCGCCGCCTTCGACAATCTGGCGAGCGTCGAGCGCCGCTTCCGCGAAAATCCTGGCCAGATCGCCGCCATCATTCTCGAGCCTATTTTGATGAACGTGGGCCTGTGCCTGCCGCAGCCCGGCTTCCTCCAGGGCCTTCGCGACATTTGCGACAAAAATGGCGCGTTGCTCATCTTCGACGAAGTGAAGACCGGAGCGAAACTTGCCTGGGGCGGCGCCAGCGAATTCTTCGGCGTCAAGCCACATATCATCTGCCTCGCCAAATCCATCGGCGGCGGTTTGCCGCTCGGCGCGTTTGGCGCCAGCCGCGCCGTCATGGATCTGATCTCCCAGCACAAAGTTTTTCACGGCGGCACCTATAACACGAACCGCGTGGCCATGGCTGCTGGCCTCGCCACGTTTCGCGAAGTCCTCACCCGCGATGCCTATGCACACGTCGGCAACCTCAGCAAAAAGCTCACCGAAGGGTATCGCGCCATCGTCAAGAAATCCGGCCTTCAAGCGTACGTCGCCAGCGCCGGCGTCAACGGCGCGCTGATGTTGTATCCTCAGGAAATTCGCAACTATCGCGATTGGACCAAGATTGACATCGATCTCTGGCGGCACTATTGGTTCGGCATGGTCAATCGCGGCGTGCTCGCTCAACCGTATTGGTGGGACGAGCAGTGGACCATTTCCGTGCAGCACACCGAGGCCGACATCGGCCAGCATCTCGCCGCCTTTGAAGAAGTCGCGCCCGCGCTCGCGAAAGCACAGCAGGAGCGCGGCCTCGCGCATGTCGGCGCGGCGGGGCACTAATCACCGGCAGCATTGTGGGGGCGCGCTTTAGCGTGTCCCTCAGCGCCGCGAACTATTGGGACGTCTCACTAACTCGGTCCGGAGCGAACAGCGTTGGCGAACGAGGTAATCACCACGGCTCTGCCGGTCGCGCAACCTCACGAAGCGCCTCATCTGAAGCGCGTCCTCGGCCGCTGGGACCTCGTTCTTCTCTTCGTCGTCGCCGTCTTCAACCTGAACGTTGTCCCCTCCATCGCCGCCAACGGTGGCGTCACCGTGTGGCTTTGGATGATTTCTCTGCTTCTCTTTTTCTGGCCTCAAGGTATCGCCGTCATTGAGCTTGCACATCGCTATCCCGGCGAAGGCGGCGTTTATCTTTGGGCCAAGGAAGTCTTTGGCGATTTCCACGGCTTTCTCTCCGGCTGGTGCTACTGGACCAACAACATGATGTACGTTCCCACCATCATGTTGTACTTCGTTGGCGTCTCCGTCTTCGTTCTCGGTCCGGCGCACGCCGGGCTCGCCGACAGCAAATCCTTCGCTCTCGCAGCTTCGCTCGCGCTTCTTGTCGTGTTAGTTGTTCTTAACATCGTCGGTCTTGGCGTGGGCAAGTGGATCAACAACATCGGCGGCCTCGGTACCCTCATCGCCGGCGGCATTCTAATCAGTCTCGGTGTCGCCATCTGGTTGCGCTTCGGAACCTCTATCACTTGGGTGGATTTTCAGGTTCCCGCCGGCCGGCACTCACTCTTCAACGCATTCGGTGTGATCTGCTTCGGCCTCGTTGGCCTGGAACTCGCTTCCGTCATGGGCGATGAGATTGACAACCCGCGCAAAACTCTTCCGGCCGCGGTCGCTTGGGGCGGCGTTCTTTCCGGCGCGCTCTACATCGGCACTACGCTGACCTTGCTCGTCGCGGTCAGCAGAGACCAGATCAGCGTCCTTCAGGGAATCGTCCAGGCCGTCAGCCACATGTCCTCGCGCGTGGGCATTGGCTGGATCATCGCGCCCTTCGCCCTGATGCTCAGCCTGTCCATCGCCGGGATTGGCTCAGCCTGGCTTGGCGGTTCCGCGCGCATTCCATTTGTCGCCGGACTCGATTCCTACATGCCGGACTGGCTCGGCAAAATTCATCCGAAATACTCGACCCCCTACGCTGCGCTGATCGTGCATGCCGCAGTTTCGCTCATCCTGGTCGTCATCAATTTCTCTTTCTCCGGCGCTGGTGTTCAGGAAACGTTTCAGAAACTCTTGTCGCTCGCCGTCGTGCTCCAGTTGATTCCTTTTCTCTACATGTTTAGCGCATTGCTGCGTATCGCCATGCATTCCTCCTTCACGCGCGGCCGCTATGGCAAAATCACTTTGATCGCGGCCGGCTTGAGCGGACTTCTGACCACCATGTTGGGAATCGCACTGGCGTTTTTCCCCGCGCAGCAAATTACATCGCTTTTTTCCTACGAAGTGTGGATGTTCGGCGGCACTTTGGCCTTCATTGGCCTCGCCGCATTTTTCTTTTTTATTTACGGCAGGCGCAAATCCGCGCGCAAGCTTGCTTCCGCGGCCTCTGCGTTGTGAAATGAAGGCGGAAGGGAGTCAAGTCATGTCCAGCATCGCCAAAACCAGCGTTCGGACTTATCTGAACTACGTCAACGGCCAATGGGTCAGTAGCGCCTCCGGCGAAACGTTCCCCGTCTACGATCCCTCCACCGAAGAAGTAATAGCCCAGGTCGCCTCCTCGAACGCCGAAGACACCGACAAAGCCGTCAAGGCCGCCCGCGCCGCATTTGATTCCGGCCCCTGGCCCGCTACCACGGCGCAAGATCGCGGCCGCATTCTCTTCAGACTTGCCGAAAAAATCCGCCAGAACGCCGCGCAACTCTCCGAACTGGAATGCCGCAACACCGGCAAGCCCATCGTCGAAGCGGAATTCGACATCGCCGACGTCGCAACTTGCTTCGAGTATTACGGCGGCCTCGCCAACAAAGTCACCGGCAACGTGAATCCCGTGCCCGCCAACGCCCTCAGCTTCACCATGCGCGAACCTATTGGCGTCGCCGGCCAAATTATTCCCTGGAACTATCCGCTGCTTATGGCCGCTTGGAAGCTTGCCCCCGCCATTGCCGCTGGTTGCACCTGCGTACTCAAGCCCGCGGAGCAAACGCCGCTCACCGCCCTCGAATTTGCCAACTGGTTTGAGGAAGCCGGCCTGCCGCCCGGTGTCATCAACATCGTCAATGGTTTTGGCGAAACCGCCGGGGCCGCCATCGTTGCGCATCCCCATGTGGACAAAATCGCTTTCACCGGCAGCGCCGCCGTCGGCAAAATCATCGTCAAGAGCGCCGCGGATACCCTCAAGCGTGTCACTCTCGAACTTGGCGGCAAATCGCCCAATATTTTCTTTCCCGATGCCGATTGGGAAGCCGCGGTGGACGGCGCGCTCTTCGGCGTGTTCATCAATCAAGGCGAAGTCTGCTCCGCTGGCAGCCGTATTCTCGTCGAAAAAAAGATTTATCCCAAATTTGTCGAAGCCATGGCCGAAAAAGCCAAGCGCATCAAGCTCGGCGCTCCCCTCGAACGCGACACAAAAATGGGCCCGCTCGTCAGCAAAGAACAATACGATCGCGTCAGCTCTTACCTTGAAGTCGGCAAGAAAGAAGCCAAAGTCGCCATCGGCGGCGGCCGCCCGAAACAATTCGGCAAAGGCTACTACGTCGAGCCCACGATTTTCTACGACGTGCAAAACTCCGCGCGCATCGCCCGCGAAGAAATTTTTGGCCCCGTCGCTTCCGTCATTCCCTTCGACGGCGAATCCGAAGCCATTCGCATCGCCAACGACACGCCCTACGGCCTCGCTGCCGCCGTCTGGACCCGCGACATCTACAAAGCCTTTCGCGTTGTGAAGTCGCTCCGCGCCGGCATCATCTGGGTCAATCACATGCAGCCGACTTACGTCGAAGCGCCCTGGGGCGGCTACAAACAATCTGGCTTCGGCCGCGAGCTCGGTCCCTGGGGCCTCGAAGAATATCTCGAAACCAAACAGGTCTTCGTCAATCTCGACGAAGCCCCTATCGCCTGGTACTAACTTTTGTAGGGTCCGCCTTCTGAGGGGGACCGCTGCTCACGAAACGGAGAACACTCCCATGAAAACGATTCAAATCCGCACCGAAATTCCCGGCCCCCAATCGCGCGCCCTCATGGTCCGCCGCGAAGCCGCCATCCCTCGCGGCCCGGCCAACGCTACGCCCATTTTCGCGGCGCGCGCTGAAGGCGCGATCCTCGAAGACGTGGACGGCAATCGCTATCTCGATTTCGCCGGAGGCATCGGCTGCCTCAACGCCGGCCATCGTTCACCGCGCGTCCTCGCCGCCATCCGCGAGCAGCTCGAAAAATATTTGCACCTCTGCTTCGCCGTCACTCCCTATGAAGGCTACGTTGCCGTGGCCGAAAAACTGAACGCGCTTGCTCCAGGCAATTTCCCCAAAAAATCGATTCTCGTGAACTCCGGCGCCGAGGCCATCGAAAACTCCATCAAGATCGCCCGCGCCTATACCAAGCGTCCCGCCGTCATCTGCTTCGAAGACGCCTTTCACGGCCGCACGCTTCTCACCATGTCGCTCACCAGCAAAACACATCCTTACAAAGCCGGCTTTGAACCGTTCGCCAGCGACATCTACCGCATCCCTTATGCCTATCCCTATCGCGGC
>QHYL01000651.1 GCA_003224105.1 Acidobacteriota bacterium
TTTCCAATCCGAACCGGATTGGGGGTGAATTTACAAAGTGGCAGAAGTCATCATCCAGGAGAATGAATCTCTGGAAAATGCACTGCGGCGTTTTAAGCGCAAGGTGCAACAGGAAGACATCATCAAGGAAATCAAGAAGCATAGTTTCTATATGAAGCCCGGCGAGAAGCGCCGGACGAAAGAAGCGCTTTCGCGGAAGCGACTGCGCAAGAAGCAGCGGCGGGAATCGGAGTAAGTTTCCGGGGCGGTCCTTCAGGGAGGGCCGCCCTTCCGTTATCCGTCGCGGCGAGGCGCACAGCTTCCGAGAATCAGGCCCCGTTAGGCAGAAGGTTTGGGTTTTTTTTCGCAGCTTCGTACCGCAGGCCCAAGGGATCCGCGCCCGGCGTCCCCGGATACTGGTCTCCTCAAGCATCTTGGCTCTCAGGTGCAAAGTCATGCCAAACCTCTGTCCCTACGGAACCAGGGGAGAGCGCCTCAATGGAATACCACGACAAGGTGTTGAAGTGTTCGGAATGCGGAGCAGAGTTCGTGTTCACTGCCGGCGAACAAATGTTTTTTGCCGACAAGGGATTTAAAAACGAACCGAAGCGCTGCAAATCCTGCAAGGCAAAACGAGCCGAGGGCGGAGGAGGACACGCCGCTCCGACACGTTCAGAAACCAAGACCAATTGCTCGCAATGCGGGAAGGAGACCACGGTCCCCTTCCGTCCCACACAGGGGCGCCCGGTTTTTTGCCGGGAATGCTTCCAGCAGCGGCGGGCCATGGGCGCGGCGTAAGTTAGAAGTTGGAAGTTAGAAATTAGAGGTCAGAAGTAGGGCTCGCAGAGGAGAACGTTTCCGGTGGGACGGATAGGTTTTTTTCCGCCCCTCTTTTTATTTTTATATCCAGTACTTCTCACTGAAAATTTGCAACGATTTTCAAATCAAGAGTGGGCGTCGAGATAGGCGCTGAGTTGCGCGAGCGATTCCGGCATGTTTTTGCGGCCGTAGCCGAAGCGAATGTGGTGCGGCTGGTCGTAGACGGTTCCCGGCAAGAGTAAAACGCCTGCATTTTTCACTACCTCCTCGCAGAAAGATTGCACTTCGCGCTGCGGCTTAAACCGCACGAAGCCGATGGGACTGGCGTTAGGCTTGACCCATTCGAAGAAATTCGACCGCTGGCGCAGAAAAGCGTCGAGAAGAGGCAGATTGCGCAGGACGATGTCGCGATTGCGCTGCACCAAGACTTCACGATGGCGCAAACCCAGTGCGGCGAGGAATTCGCTGGGAGCGCTGCTGCAGATCGTGGTGTAGTACTTGAATTCGAGGCAGCGCTCCAGAATTTCTGTGTCCCTGGAAGCCAGCCAACCAAGCCGCAGGCCGGGCAAGCCGTAGGTCTTGCTCATGGACCCCAGGCTGACGGCGCGTTCGTAGATTTCGCAAGCGGCTAGAAGGCGGTTTGCGGGATCATGCTCGAGCTCGCGGTACACTTCATCGCAGAAAACAATAATTCCGCGGCTAGCCGCAAGCTTGATTAGCTGCTGAAAGGCGCTCGCGGTCATCAGAAGGCCCGTCGGGTTGTGCGGCGTGTTGATGTAAATGATTTTTGTATTGGGCTGGAGCAGTTTTTCGAGCGCAGCAAGATCATGTGCCCAACCATTTTCGTAACAGCGGCGCCATTCGCTCACTTGCGCCCCGGTGCTGCGCGCCAGTTCGAGGGCGCTCTCGTAGCACGGCGTCTCGACGATGATGTGATCACCAGCCCCAGCGAGCGCGTGATAAAAAACGAAGATGCCTTCTTCGGTTGCGGCCATAACGAGCACATCGCTGGGCTTAATTCCCTTATACATTCCCGAGATGACTTCCCGAAGCTCCGGCGCACCCGGCGACTCCGTATAGCCGCACCAGTGCCGCAAGAATTTTTCCTGCGAGCCTGGTTCCAACTCGAGCAGCTCCTGAATGGTGCGGGATTCCGCGTCGGAGCTCGATAACAGGTATTTGGCTGTGAACTCGTATTTGCCGAAATATTGTTCGATGCGAAAGGGCTTGATTTGCATGGCCAAGAGTCTGGCAAGCCATGCGGTTCCGCGTCCAGCGCCAAATTGACGGCCCGCAAAGGTTAGTTTCCGCTTGGCCGACGATTCGGGAATCGACAGTCTTGCACTGGCCTCAGTCCGGGCCGCGCTTCGAGCGCGAACGTACATGGGCTGCTGGCCGGAAGCGCAATGCGGACCACACTTCGTCGATAGCAACGATGGACACGGCGCGCCATCCCGTGCCATTCATCGCTTCGCGGATTACGTCGCGACTGAGATCTCCTTCGACTTTCGAGGTTTTCTTTGGATAGGAGATCCATACCAGTGCATTCGGAGCTGCGTGCTTCGGCAGTTTCCTGGCGAACGCGCGAATCTCCGCGAGGCGCGTTGCAAAGACCTGCACAAACGGGTACATCCCATCGGCTCTCGAGGAGACGGTGAGTCCTTCAGTCACGGGCGCCAGCAACTTCAAATAGCCGGGAGGCGGAGCAATGATTAGCGCCCGCATGCCGGGGTTC
>QHYL01000179.1 GCA_003224105.1 Acidobacteriota bacterium
GATCGGCCCTGGACCGTCGTTGGTGTCCTGCCTCAAGCGTTCGACTTTCCCGACGGCACCGACATCTGGTTCCCCGCGACTGCCGTCGCAACCCCATCAGTGACGCAACGTACGGCCAATAACAACCGCGCGATTGGACGGCTGAAACGCGACGTCACTTTGCCGGAAGCGAGCGCAGAGATGACGTCAATCGCGAAACGACTGGAGCAGGCGTATCCCCTATCGAATAGCGGCAAGGGTGTTGCCCTGACTCCGCTGCTCGACGACACAGTCGGGGATACGGGCGCGATGCTCTATCTGCTGCTGGGTGCCGTAGGTCTCGTGCTTCTCATCGCCTGTGCCAACGTCGCCACTCTATTGCTGGCCAAGGCCACGGGCCGCGCCCACGAAATAGCCATCCGCGCTGCCCTCGGTGCCAGCCGAGCGCGCATCGTCCGACAGTTGCTTTCGGAGGGCCTCGTACTCGCGATCATTGCAGGCGTCGTTGGCTTGGTGGTCGCCGTCTGGGGAACGAGGGGCCTTGTCGCGATCGCTCCGGCGGGTGTTCCGCGACTCGCCCAAGCGGGAGTCGACGGGACTGTACTCACGTTCACGCTGTGCGTCTGCACGCTGGTCAGTGTGCTCTTCGCTCTGCCTCCGGCGCTTCAGGTCTCACAGGTCGACACGTACGACTCGTTGCAGACCTCCGCAGGAAGAACCGTGGTGGGAGGGCGTGGCAGGAAGGTGCGCGACGCGTTGGTCATCGCGGAAATCGCGCTCACTGTGGTCGTGCTTACCGGTGGAGGACTGCTCGTCAGGAGCCTTCTGTTGTCGCCGTTGGCGCGATCAATGCGCCTCCTGGAAACGTCGACTCTACCAGTTCGTATTGGATCGATCATCTGCCGAAGGAATTGAACTTCGCGACAGCTCCGCCGACAGTGATGTCGGTCGTAGCGCCCGGTACGTTCAACGCGCTTGGCATTCCGCTTCGGCGCGGACGAGACTTTCGTGAGGGCGACACGGCCGGCGCCCCCCGTACAGCCATCATCAACGAATCATTGGCACGACAGGCGTTTGGTAACGGCGACCCGCTCGGGCGCGTGATTTTCTGCGCGTTCGATTCTCTTGAACCCATGACGATTGTGGGCGTCGTCGGCGATGTGCGACAGTACGGTCCTGCGCGCGAGGCCTCACCCGAATGCTATCTCCCATACCTGCAGCACGACTTCAACAATGGGACGTTGAGCATCGTCGTGCGGACCTCACGCGACCCGGGCCTTCTCGCTGACACCATGCGACAGAAGGCGCACGAGCGCTCACCCGACGTATCCGTCAAGGCGACGACGATGGAGGTGTTGGTCGGCGAGCACTTCGCGGCGCCTCGGTTCCGCGCCATCCTCGTGGCGTTGTTTGGTGCGGTCGCGTTGAGCCTCGCATTGGCTGGCATCTACGGCGTGATGGCGTACGCGGTAGGTCAACGATCAAACGAGTTCGGTCTGCGCATAGCGCTGGGCGCTAGCACAGGCTCCGTGCTGCGGCTCGTCCTAGGGCAGGGACTGGCCCTCGCGTGCATTGGCCTGGCTCTCGGATTGGCAGCCTCAATTGCCGGTACACGCTTGCTTAAATCCATGCTGTTTCAGGTTCAGCCGAACGATCCGGCAACGTTTGTAGCTGTAGCGACTCTACTGACAGTCGTCGCGCTTCTAGCCTGTTACATTCCCGCCCGCCGCGCCATGCGCGTCGATCCGATGGTCGCTCTGAGGTACGAGTAAAGGAGGGTCGGAGAATGCGACCGGAGCATTGGATTTACACGATTCCGCTGCGGCTGCGGTCGTTGTTTCGCTGGGCGCAGGCGGACCAGGAATTGGACGACGAGCTGCACGATGACCTCGAACGAAAAGCCGAGAATACGTGACAAAAGGAGTGGCACCGGAGGAAGCTCGTGGGCGGGCGCGCGTGAATCTCGGCTACTTTTAGCACTGCGGTTTTGGATAAGGCGGGAGCACCTCCAGCATGCATCCGGAGTGTGTAACCGGTCCGCCCGGCCTAGCATCAAAAAACAGATAGCAAGGATGAAAAATTTTGCGATGCGAGGAGGTTGCGTGCGCACCGCTTCCGAGCTAGACTGCATAAGATGAGTTACAAGAGCGAACTTCGCCAGAACGGCGCAAACAGCTGTTGTATGTGTTGCGCAACCACACCTTCTGGCGTTGGGAGGCTAGCAGTCTAAACACAGAAATCTAGCCATTGAATGGAAAACCCACCGCCAGAAAAGCTGGCAGGTGGGTTTTGTGTTTTTGGGAGCATTTTCCCAGGGAAGGGAACGAAGCTATGACTTTTCCAACGGTGCAGCCGCCGGACGAGACGCTGCTGCCAGAGATTTCCGATGCTTCTTTTGCGCCCGTGCTCGACCGGCGGCTTGGGCATCTTGCGACCCTTGAGGCGGAGAGCATTTACATTCTTCGCGAAGCGGCAGCGGAATTTTCGCGTCCGGTCATGCTGTATTCCATCGGCAAAGATTCTTCGGTGATGCTGCGCCTGGCGCAGAAGGCTTTTTATCCTGGGAAAATTCCTTTTCCGCTGCTGCACATCGACACGAGCTACAAATTCCCCGAAATGATCGAGTTTCGCGACTCCTACACGCGCGAAATCGGCGCTGAGCTGATTGTTCATCAAAACCGTGAAGCGCTAAAATCACGCGCCAAGGAACGCATCTATTCTTTTCGCGACTCACAAGGGCAGTGGGATCCCAAGAACCAGCGCCCCGAACTTTGGAATCTTTTCAATTCGCGCATCGAGAAATCCGAAAGCATTCGCGTTTTTCCGCTGTCGAATTGGACGGAGCTCGACGTGTGGCTCTACATTCATGCGGAAAACATTCCCATCGTTCCGCTGTATTACGCGCGCGAACGCCAAGCCGTGGTGCGCAACGGTTCGATCATCCTGATTTACTCTCCCGACGAGCTTCTGCCTGGTGAGAGAGCGCAAAGGATCAAATGCCGCATGCGCTCGCTTGGCTGCATTCCCTGCACGGGTGCGATTCGGTCGGATGCGGACACGGTCCCCAAAATCATTGAAGAGATGATTTCGTTCCGCCGCTCGGAGCGCGAGAACCGGGCCATCGACCACGACGAAGAGGGATCCATGGAGTTGAAGAAACGCGAGGGGTACTTCTGATGCCGGCTGTGGCCCCCATCGAGCGCAAGGAGAGCCTGGCGGAGTTTCTTCAACAGGACCTCCGCAAAGATCTTCTGCGATTTACCACCGCGGGCAGCGTCGACGATGGCAAGTCCACGTTGATTGGCCGCCTGCTCCATGATGCGAAGGCGGTTTACGAGGACCAGGTCGCGTCCGTAAAGAAGAGCAAGATCAATCGCTCGGGCGGAGCGTTTGATTTTTCGTTGCTTACCGACGGCTTGCGCGCCGAGCGCGAGCAGGGAATCACGATTGACGTAGCTTACCGCTACTTCAGCACCGCGCGACGCAAGTTCATTATCGCAGACACTCCCGGTCACGAGCAGTACACGCGCAACATGGCGACGGGCGCGTCCACAGCGGATCTCGCGGGCTACAGCCAGGACGTTTTCCTTCGCTTGGAACGCGATTTTCTTTCGTTTGCTTCGCACCTCGGCATTTCTTTCGTGCAATGCATTCCGATCAGCGCGCTGGGGGGCGACAACGTGGTCAGCTCCAGCGAAAACATGCCGTGGTATTCGGGCTCGACTTTGCTGGGTCATCTCGAAACGGTGGATTTTCGCCAAGCGCGCTCGCTGGATGCGGTGCGTTTTCCCGTTCAATACGTCATTCGGCCGGACTCTCGCTTTCGTGGGTTTGCGGGGCAACTGGCAAGCGGTGCGCTGCAGCCCGGAGATGTGCTCGTAGCGCTGCCGTCGGGACAAGAAACGCGGGTCAAAGCGATTGTCGGGTTCGACGGTGACTCGGAGCAAGCGATCGCTCCGGAATCGATCGCGCTGCGGCTCGAAAATGAAATTGACCTCAGCCGCGGCGACATGCTGGTTTCTCCGTCGAAGCTTCCCGCCGTGTCGCGCAGCTTTTCCGCCACTGTTGTTTGGCTTCATCCGGAGCCGCTCCGTGTCGAAAGACCGCTGCTTTTGAAGCAAACCACGCGATTGGTGAAGGCGCGCGTGCGTCGAATTCGGCATCGGATCAATGTGAATACGCTTCAAAACGAGCCTGCCGAACAATTGGAAATGAACGGCATCGCTCAGGTGGAAGTCGAGACGAACCAACCGCTCTTTCTCGATGCCTACGCCACCAGCCGCGCGACTGGCAGTTTTATCCTGATTGATCCGTTCTCTGATGCGACCGTTGGGGCGGGTATGGTGCGCGAGACCTTCCTTGATAACGTCGCGCGGACGGAAGAGCGAGATCGCGCGGCGCTGGGAGTCGTACTTGAAGACGTTACTGCTGAAGAAAGGCAACGGCGCCACGGCCACAAGCCAGGAATTCTCCTGCTGGGCAATCGTGGTTTTTTGGCGAAGTCATTAGAGCGAGCACTTTTCGATGATGGCTTTCATGTAGTAGTCCTGGATGCGTCCGGCGTACTCTTGCCTGCGCTGCGGAGTTTTCTCACTTCGTTGTATTCCGCGGGATTGGTCGTCCTTTGCGTAAACGCTTCGCTGGAACCGCAAGACCTGGCTGGCCTTTCTGCCGCAGCCGCATTCCAGCCTGACCACGTCGTGGACCTTTCAGCAACAGACCATAGAAGCAATGACGCGCAAATCGCGCGGAGAGCACTGAGCTTCGCGGAAAAACTGCGGCTATCTCCAGATTCCAATGCCAGCCAGAAGGGAACCCCGAAATGAGCCTGACTCTGAACTCGCAGCAGATTGAGGGCTTGAACGTCGACCAATTGCTCGACGCCGTACTCAATGAGTCGCAAAGTGTGCGGGCGTGCCTCACGTGCAGCTTCCAGGCGGAGGACATCATCGTGCTCGATTTTCTCCGCAAGCGCCTTCCGCAAATTCCGGTTCTTTTTCTAGAAACGGGCTACCACTTCGCGGCCACCTACGAATTTCGCGACCGACTTGCGTCGGAGTGGGCGCTGAACTTAGTGAATGTTCTGCCCGAAAAGACCGTCGCGGAGCAGGAATCCGAGCGCGGCTTGCTCTATCAATCGGATCCCACGGCTTGCTGCCAGCTTCGCAAAGTCGCGCCGCTGATGAAAGCGCTCGAGCCGTTCGACGTTTGGTTTACCGGCTTGCGCCGCGAACAATCGCCCACGCGCGCGAACCTGCAAAAAATCGAGCAGCACCGCCTTCCCAGCGGCAAAGCGTTGTTGAAGGTCAGCCCGCTTGCCGACTGGACCTGGGCGCAAGTTTGGGAATACACCGGCGGGCATCGGCTCGCTTACCTACCGCTCTACGATGCCGGGTATTCCAGCATTGGCTGCGAACCGTGTACGGCTCTCCCGGCCGATCCGGGGAACGCGCGCTCTGGACGCTGGGGCGGACGCAAGTTGGAGTGCGGCATTCACACGTTTTCGGAGCGTGGGGCATGACACAACTCTTAATTGGATTCGCCATCGCGCTCGCCGTCGGCCTCACCGGGATCGGTGGGGGCAGTTTCACTGTGCCAGCGCTATTGCTTTTTGCCGGGCTCTCCGCGGGCGAGGCCGTTGGCACGGCCTTCGTTTTTGCGGGAATCGTGCGGCTGGTGGCCGCGCCCTTCTATCTTTTCCATCGCCAGATTCACTCGCGCTATTTCTGGCTTCTGCTTCGCGGCGCTGTTCCGGGCCTTTTGGCAGGAACTCTGGTTCTTCGTTATGTGACGAGCGGCCATGGAGGAAACTCCACGGTGGTCATCATTCTTGGAGCGGTGCTGGCTCTCTCGTCGGCAATTACCTTTGCCCCCGGCGTGCGCAATCGTCAGTTCGCCGTCAAAAACTCTCGCTGGCTGCCCTGGCTTGCTTTTCCCATCGGCGTCGAGTCGGGATTCTCATCCGCGGGCGCCGGCGCGTTGGGCACCGTGCTTCTTCTGAACTATTCGGAGATGACGCCCGGGCAAGTCGTCGGCACGGATTTACTTTTTGGCTTGGTGCTCGCCGTAATCGGAGGAATCTTCCACTGGACGGTGGGCTCGATCAGCTTGGCCGTGCTTTTTCCGCTGGTGCTTGGCGGATTGCCCGGAGTGCTGCTGGGCTGCCTGCTGTCGCGTTATATTCCGGCTCAGCGGCTTCGTGCGGTTATTGCAGTCGTTGCGATTTGCGCGGGGCTGCAATTAGTTGTCTCAGGCGTCAAAGCGCGTTCGCAGAAGGCGGCGGCAAGCACCTCCAGAAGCGCCCCCGCAGCGCCCGGCTATCGTGCCGCTTCGCTGGTGCGATAACCTCCCAGTTCGGAGAGGAAGCTGGTACCGTGAGGAATTTTGCCGCCGAAGTTTTCAGCGACGGTTTGGCCCAAGTCGGCCAGCGTGTCGCGTACGCCGAGATTCACTGCCGCTCCACTTCCGGGTGAGTATGCGAGGATTGGAACATATTCGCGCGAATGGTCTGTGGTGGGCCAACGCGGGTCGGGATCGCATCCGTGGTCCGCGGTGATTATCAACAAATCGGAAAGACTGAGCAGCGGCAAGAACTCGCCCAGCATCTGGTCGAATTCTTCAAGGGATTTTGCGAATCCTTCCACTTCTTTGCGGTGGCCGTACAACATATCGAAGTCCACGAGATTACAGAAAATCAGGCCATCTTTGCGCTCTTTCGCAGCAGTAGTTATTTTTTCCATCCCGTCGCCGTTGCTCTTGGTGGTGAGGTATTCGTCCACGCCGCGCCCGTTGTAGATGTCGTGAATTTTTCCGATGCCGAGCACGCGAACTTTGCGCTCAGCAAGCACGTCGAGAAGCATGGGCTTGGGAGGATCGACCGCATAGTCATGCCGCCGCGTGGTTCGCACGAAGTTGCCGGCCATTCCCGTGAACGGCCGGGCAATCACGCGTCCCACGCGGTGCGGTCCGTCCAGCAGGCGGCGAGCGATTTCGCAAATGTGGTAAAGCTCGTTGACCGGAATCACCTCTTCATGTGCGGCAATTTGGAAAACGCTGTCGCCCGAGGTGTACACGATGGGCTTGCCCGTGCGGACGTGCTCTTCGCCGAGTTCCTTGATGATTTCCGTTCCGGACGCGGGCTTGTTTCCGATGGTTCTTCTGCCGATTTGTTGTTCGAATTCCTCGATCACTTCGCGAGGGAACCCGTTTTTGTACACTGGGAAAGCCTGATCGAGCCATACTCCAGCCATTTCCCAGTGGCCGGTGGTTGTGTCTTTTCCCGGAGAGCGTGTTGCGCCTTTGCCGTAGGCGCCGAGTGGAGAGGCCTTCGGCGCCAGGAACTTCAGCGGAGCAATGTTAGCTAGCCCTAGTTTTATAAGGGTGGGGATTTGCAGCAAACGCGATTCCGCGATATGGCCCAGGGTGTTTCGTCCCACGTCGCCGTATTCCGCGGCATCGGGCAGTTCGCCGATGCCCACACTATCCAGCACAATCCAGAAGACTCTCGTGTAGATATTCACCAGGCCTCGTTGACCCTTTCGACGAAACTCTACCACACCAGAACAGCGGGTAAAGTTTGGGAACGCCTCCGAGCACCTTTGCCGGCACGGTGTGATTTTCGAACGTTCGCAACGGTGCTGGCAGGCCTGGCGTTCCGGCTTGCTTTCGGCCGACTTGTTGTAAAGTATCGCTTACTCCTGGCTGAACTATTTTTCATTTGCGTGCGTAGTACCAGGTAGCGGAGGTTTGCCATGCCCGAGGACAACTACCGGCGGGTGTCTTTGGTACTGCCGGTCATCCTGATTACCATCGGCGTTCTCTTCCTGTTGCACAATTGGCGCCCCTCGTTCGAGCCATGGGGGATTCTGCTGGATTACTGGCCCCTGATTCTCATTTTCGTGGGCTTGGGTAAAATCTACGACAACTATAAAAGAAGCCGCAATCCGAGCGCGGGTCCGGGGATTAAGGTTGGAACCACCGTCGGGATTTTGTCGTTCGTTGTTGTCCTCGTTTTGCTCTTCTGGCACGGCCGTGGCGTGGCGCGCAGGCATGGTTTGTACTCTTCGGACTTTAACCACACCTCCCAGACCGTGGATCTCCAGGGAGCAAAGTCCGCGCGCGCCAACCTGGAGATGAGTGCTGGAGAACTCACCGTCAGCGGCGATTCGCAGCATGCTCTCGACGCGGACTTCCGGTTTACGCACGCCTACGATGAACCTCGCGTGGATTACCACGTCACGGATGGCGTTGGCGAAATCAGAATCTCCCAGGATGCGCATCCAGTGCGTTTTGGCAATACGAGGAACGAATGGAGCCTGCGGTTCAATAAAGACCTCCCTTTGGAACTGCGCGTGGAGATGGGAGCCGGGCAGGGCAACCTGGATTTCCGGGATATCCCTCTCACTCGCCTGAATCTGCATCTTGGTGCGGGTCAGGTGGACGTCGATTTGACGGGCGACCGCAAGGCCGATCTGACCGCCGATATCGAGGGCGGTGTGGGGCAAGCCAACATCCGGTTGCCGAAAAAGATTGGCGTTATTGCGGAGGCTTCGGGGGGGATCGGTTCCATCACTACTCACGGGCTGAAACAGGACGGCGGCTCGTACACCAACGAGGCTTACGGAAAATCCCCGGCCACAATTCGCCTGAAAGTGAGCGGGGGGATCGGCGAGATTGTTCTCACACAGGAGCCTTAATCCCGCGCCAACAGAGCCGTGAGCAAACCCCGGCACAAAACCACCCATTTGCTCGCCTTTGACAGCCACCGTATAATTTGAAGTTTGGGCAGTAGCTGCGAAACCTGCTGTCTAGGGTTGCCTTTGGCGATTAAACAAATCACCGCTTCCGCGGACATTTCAAAGCCGGAGCAGGACGCCTTGCGCGTCCAGGGCGCGCGCGTCCATAACCTGAAGAATGTCACCGTAGATATCCCGCACAACGCCATCACGGTTGTTACTGGCGTGAGCGGCTCGGGCAAATCCTCGCTGGCATTCGACACGATTTACGCAGAAGGCCAGCGCCGCTACGTGGAATCGCTTTCCGCTTATGCGCGGCAATTCCTCGAGCGCATGGAAAAGCCGGATGTGGACGAAATTTCCGGCATCGCTCCGGCCGTGGCGATTCGCCAGAAAAACTCCACGCGCAATCCGCGCTCGACGGTGGCGACGTCCACGGAAATCTACGATTACCTGCGGTTGTTGTTTGCGAGATGCGGGCAGACGTTTTGCATTAAGTGCGGGGCGGAAGTCCGCAAGGACAATCCGGACGAAATCGCGACGCGCGTATTATCGCTTGCGCCGGGCCGGCGATTCTACGTTTTGTATCAATTCCGAGTTGCGGCGCCTGCAGCGCCGGCAGCCTCGAAGCGCGCAAGCAAAAAGGTGGCGGTTCCGCCCGCCGACGGATTACGCCAAGGGCTGCTCGAATTGCAGAAGCGCGGCTTCAACCGCTTGTATCAGGCCGGGCGCGTGCACGAATTTTCTTCACCAGAGACTCTGCTCGACGTGGATTTTGCGAAACCCGTTTACGTGCTGGTGGACCGGCTTGCTGTGAATCCCGAATCGCGCTCAAGGCTTGTTGATTCCATCGAGATCTGTTATCGGGAAGGCCAGGGTGAGGCCATTCTGCAATTCATCGCCGATGCTTCGGGAACCGCTGCAGAGCGCCTGAACTTCAACGAGCGATTTGAATGCAAGAACGACGGCACGCTGTATCAAGAGCGGGAGCCGCGGCTTTTTTCCTTCAACAATCCTTATGGCGCATGCCCGCGCTGCCAGGGTTTTGGCAACACCATTGATTTCGATTTGAACCTCGTGGTCCCCGATCCCGGCAAATCCATCGAAGAGGGCGCCATCGAACCTTGGACCAAGCCGCGCTACCGTGGCCTTTTTCAGGATTTGAAATCCTGGGCACGTGAACGCGGCATCGCAATCAATGTCCCCTGGCGGCAGCTTAGGGCCGAGCAAAAGCGGCTGGTGCTCGAAGGCGATCCCGAAAACGATTACGAGGGCGTAAAAAGCTTCTTTCAATGGCTGGAGCGGAAGAAATATAAGCTCCACGTTCGCGTTTTTCTGAGCCGCTACCGCGGTTACGCGACCTGTCCTGAATGCGGCGGAACGCGCCTGCGCGCCGAGGCGCGCGCCGTACGTATCGCCGGGAAATCCATTACTGAAGTTTGCAAATTCACCGTCAAAGAAGCGCGAGCATTCTTTTCGACGCTGCAACTCTCCGAAGCGCAACTGAAAATCGCCGACAAGATTCTCGAAGAAATTCGCACGCGCCTTCAGTTTTTGGACGAAGTCGGGCTGGATTACCTCACGCTCGACCGCCTGACTTCGACACTTTCCGGCGGAGAATCGCAGCGCATCCAGCTTGCGACTTCTCTCGGCTCACATCTTGTAGGCGCGCTCTACGTCCTCGATGAGCCTTCTATCGGCCTGCATCCGCGCGATACGCAACGGCTCATCGACATCCTGAAATCGCTTCGCGATCTCGGCAACACCGTTCTCGTTGTGGAGCACGACCCCGACACCATTCAAGCCGCGGATCACGTCATCGACCTTGGCCCTGGCGCTGGGGAGCTCGGCGGCAAGCTGCTCTTCGCCGGTGCCTACGACGCAATTCTCCAAGAACCGAGATCGCTTACGGGCCGCTATCTCAATGGCGAATTGCGCATCCCGGTTCCCAACCAGCGCCACAAGCCCGCCGGAAGATTTCTGCGTCTCTTCGGCGCGTACCTGCACAATTTGCAAAACCTCGATGTGCTGATTCCGCTCGGCACATTCACGGTGGTTACCGGCGTAAGCGGCTCCGGTAAATCCACGCTCGTGCACGACGTTTTGTACAAAGCCCTCGCCGCCAAACGGGTGGGGGGCAGCGTTAAGGAATTTTGTGACCGTCTCGACGGGGATTCCAACATCCGCGAAGTGGTGATCGTAGACCAATCTCCCATCGGCCGCACGCCCCGTTCGAACCCTGCAACTTACCTGAAAGCCTTCGACGCCATTCGCGAAGTGTTTGCGGACACGCCCGACGCCAAGCGCCGCGGCTACGCTGCCGGCCATTTTTCCTTCAACGTGCCCGGCGGTCGCTGCGAAACCTGTCAGGGCGACGGCACCGTCACCGTGGAAATGCAGTTTCTCGCGGACGTTGAGCTCGTCTGCGAAGAATGCCGCGGCACGCGCTTCAAGAGCAGCGTCCTGGAAGTGCGCTATCACGGGAAAAACATTCACGAAGTCCTGCAACTAACCGTGCGCGAAGCGCTGGCGTTCTTCGTGAACGTTCCGAAAGTGGTCTCAAAGCTGCGCATCCTCAACGAAATCGGCCTCGGCTATTTGCGGCTTGGCCAGTCCGCCACCACGCTTTCCGGCGGCGAAGCGCAGCGCCTCAAGCTCGCCGCCCATCTCACGCAAACGGACAACTCGGGGATTCTCTACATTCTCGACGAACCCACGACAGGTCTGCACTTCGACGATATCGCCAAGCTGCTCAGTGCTTTCCGAAAATTGCTCGAAGGCGGCGCATCGTTGCTCGTCATCGAGCACAATCTCGATATCATCAAGTCGGCCGATTGGCTCATCGACTTAGGTCCGGAAGGCGGCGACCGGGGTGGCAAAATTATCGCCACAGGCACTCCGGAACAAGTGGCCCGCAACGCGCAATCTCACACCGGGCGGTTTCTCTCTCGCGTTTTGAATGGCAACGGGCAAGCCCGCGTGGCAAATGGTCAGGCAAAGCGTCCGCCGAACGGAGCATCCAAGCCCAGTGGCGGCTCGGCTACCATTGCGAACGGAAGCAAAACGACTCCGGCTGAACCATGACGCTCTCGGATCTTGCTCGAAACGCGGCGCTCGCATTTTGCTGCACATCTTTTTGCCTTTTC
>QHYL01000180.1 GCA_003224105.1 Acidobacteriota bacterium
AGCGGAGGAGGACGCCGCCCGTCGTGTAACCCGCCCCGACAGTAGCGATCAACACCAGATCCCCTTTATGCAGCCGGCCCTGCGCTACGGCATCGCGCAATCCGAGCGGAATGGTTCCTGCCGTGGTGTTCCCGTACTTGTCGATATTGATCATTACTTTGGAATCTTCGATTCCCAGCCGTTCCTGTGTGGCGCGGATGATGCGCAGATTGGCCTGGTGCGGTACCAGAAGCGCCAGATCGTTTTTGGTGAAGCCGTTGCGTTCCAGCAAGCGCAGGGACATTTCCGACATGCGCCGCACCGCATACTTGAAGACCTGCGAGCCTTCCTGGTGCACATAGTGCATGCGCTTCGCCACCGTTTCTTGCGAGGCAGGATGCAGCGAGCCGCCGCCGGGCATGTACAAAAACTCGCCGCCCGAGCCGTCCACGTCATGCTCGAAATCGAGGATCCCTTCGTTCGAATCGGTGGCCGCCTCGACCAGCACGGCGCCGGCTCCGTCTCCAAACAAAACGCACGTCGCGCGATCCTGGTAATCGAGGATCGTGGTCATGGTGTCGCTGCCGATGACCATCACTTTTTTGTGCGTGCCCGCGCCGACAAATTGCGCGCCCACCGTGAGCGCGTACGCAAATCCCGAGCATGCCGCGGAAAGGTCGAAGCCCCACGCGCGCTTCGCGCCAATGCGGCACTGCACCAGGCACGCCGTTGCCGGGAAAAACATGTCCGGCGTTACGCTCGCCAGAACAATGAGATCAATTTCCTCGGGATTGGTTTTGGTTTGCGCGAGTAGAGCTTTGGCGGCTTCGGTGGCCAAGTGCGAACTGGCCATCCCTTTTTCCACGACGTGGCGCTCGCGGATGCCGGTGCGCGTTCGAATCCACTCGTCACTGGTCTCAACGACTTTCTCGAAGTCCGCGTTGGTCATCACTTTCGGCGGAACGTAGCCGGCCACGCCGGTGATTTTTGCCGCGATGCGGTGGGACATGTTTCTCCTTGCAAACATAACTTGGAAACGCGACTTGGAAAAGAAGAAATTGGATTTTATGCGATAGCGCGGCGCGGTGACAAGGCGAGAAGGAGTTTACAGTTCTAAGTTGTAAGTTTTTGGTGAAAGCAGGTTGCGGAGTTGATTGCTTTGCGGCTGCGTCTCGCCACGCCTCAGGTCTCGGCGCAGGGCGGCGCGGTGGCGCGTAAAGGCCTGCGGATTGCGGGGCAGCATTCCGATTCCTGCCGGGCAAGACGTGTCGGAGCAGATCCCTCGCCGCCGTTGTCATACTCTTCCGGCGCGTCGTCTTGCGGGTCGAAAAAGGCGCGACCTGGGTCGGGATGACAAGGGGCGGCCTTTTTTACAGCGTGCAATCAAAGATGTCCCTGGATGGTTGAAGGATCGGCCGGCAGAATTTCGTAGCGCCAGGAAACGGTGGCGGTTTTCTTGAGCATGGCGGCCACGGAGCAGTATTTGTCTTCGCTGAGCTGGATAGCGTGCTTGACGGCGGCGTCATCGAGCCGGCCGCGGAGACGGTACAGGATTTCGAGTTTCGTCCAGACCGTGGGCGGCTCCTTGGCGCGTTCGCCCGAACAGATAATTTCGAGCGACTCCAGCTCTTGCCGCTTCTTTTGAAGAATACTGACGACGTCGGTAGCCGTGCAAGCACCGAGCGCCAGGAGCACCATCTCCATCGGGCCTGGCGCTTTGTTGGACTCGCGGTCGGAATCCATCGTGATGGCGTGGCCGGACGGGCCAGTGGCCACGAATTGTTGCGCGCCTATCCATTTTACGGATGCAGTCTGCATGCGGCCTCCCTTGTTTCAAGCATAGCAGGCGCGCAGCCCGGCAGCCGCCGTGCGACGGAAGCGAAAAGGAGCGCTTGTGGTCAGTGGTTGTGAGGAGGAGGGTTGGCCGATGACGGGTTGGTGGTCTCCTTCGCCGAAGCGGACGCGGCAATTTCTTTTTCCGCGCGGGCGAGGCCGTCCACGTCGATCTTTCTGCCCGGCGTGCGCGCCAGCGCGGCCTGAAAAGCATCGCGCGCTTCGGCAGGCCGGTGCAATTGCAGGAGCAATTCGCCCAGGAGTTCATCAGTTGGTTTTTCGATGTTGGGCGGACCGAACTCGAGCGGCAATGCGTGTTCTTTGGTGGCCATGGTCTTCAATTCGGCGACAGCGTCGGGCGACTTTCCTTCCGCGGCCGCGAGCATCGCGTGCAACTCGCCGTTGTAAATCACGAAAACGTCGTCCATCGAGGAATCGTTCATCATTTTTTTCATCGCAGCAGCAGCGCGCTGGGCGCTTGAGCTGGTCCGAGCGGCGGCTTCCCGCGCAGCGGCAAGATCGCCCCGGCGAATAGCGCCAATCGTATCCGTATAGTCAAGCGCGCTTTCCGCGAAGGGATAGTCGCCGGGCGGCACTTTCCAGCGGGCGGCTGCGTCGTTCCACAACTGGGTGTCAATCAGGAAATGCGCGAGCATTTCGGCATACGAACTGACGGTCATCGCCGCGGGAGTCATGCCGGACATGGACATTCCTTCGTGCCCCGAGCTCTTGGAAGTGGCAGCGGCGGCCGCCAGCTTCTCCGCCGCGTCACGACAGCCTTCCAGAATGCGGCGCGCATCGGCTACGCGGCCTTGCTGCAAGTAACCGTATTCGAGCCATTCATTATAGTGGCCGCACATTGCCGGCGGCTTTCCGGCCTTCTGGCGAACGCGGTTCACGACGTCCATGGCGGTTTCATTGGCCTTGACCACGTCATCCCACATGCCGAGAGAAAGGAAAATGTGCGAGGTCATGTGCTGCGCGTGGCCGGCTTCGGGAGCAATCCTGGAATAAATGCGGGCAGCGCGCAGGCCCAGCGGGGCGTGGACGGAGTCGTCGTAACAGTGAATGAGGTAGTGAACGACGCCAGGATGGCGGGGATGCTGGGGAAAGACTTCTTCGAGGACGGCGGCGGCGCGCATGTAGGTGGCGAAATCGCGGCCGTGCTCGGCGGCGCCGAGCGTCGCCAGGGCAAAGAAAGCGGCGCCGTCCACGTCGCCCGGAAATTTGCGGTGAATCTCAGCGAGGGCGGCTTCATAACGGCGGTCGCGTTCTTCTTTCGCGCCGTCGCCAAAGAGGACTTCGACGCTGTGGAGATAGAGTTGTTCGCGCTCGGTCGCGGCCTTTGCGAGACGCGCTTCGGGCGTGGGAGCGAGCCGGTTGAGAATCTCGCGCGCAGCAGCAACGTCTTCCTCGTGCCACACGGGATGATTTTGCGTCATGGCCTCGCCCCAGTAAGCCATCGCAAAATCGGGAGCGGCTTTTTGAGCGGCGCGGAAATGCCCGGCGGCATCGTCGTATTCGAAGTTGTGAAGCTGAGCCAGAGCGCGGATAAAATCCGCTTGAACGGCGGGTGGACCGGAATTTGCGAACGCAACTTCGCCGAAATCCTGCTGGGAAAATGCCGGGGAAGAACACAGAAGGAATAGAGAGAAGAGCAATCCGGCGATAGGAGCTCTTTTCATGGTCGCACCTCTTTTGGAGAGCGGTCTGGTTTACAGGGCAAGCGCTTGCGAGCGGACTCGACCGTCGTCTCGTTTTTTCGGCCCAGGGAAAGGATGGGCGATTGTACACCGGTTTTCGCAAACCAAGCCACGAAGACAAGGCATTGGCGCTTGTCGGTTTGAAAGTGGGACAGCCATTCCTGGCTGCCCTATTGGGGGAAGCTTAGCGAAAGGATGCACAAGCGTGTGCCTGCGCTACCGAGACCGCGAACTTTATTTTTTCGTTTGCTTTGGCCGCTATTCCGGGTACGTTGGAGGGCCATTGAGGAGGAAGCGACAAATGCACCTGCAAACTCTTTTGAGGGACCGGCGATTTGTCACGGTGGCGTTGGTTGCGGCTGTGATTTGTTGCGCCGCAACATTAGGCGTGAAAGCAGAGCAAAGCGCGGCGGCGGAGGGCAAGGACCAGCCGTTCGCGATTGAGTATTACTACAAGGCGAAATGGGGACACGCCGAGGAGTTTCTGGCGCTCTTCAAGAAAAATCATTACCCGGTGCTGAAGAAAGAAATGGAATTGGGGCGCATGCTGAAAGTGAGCATGGTGACGCCGCGGTATCACATGACGGAAGACAGCCGCTGGGATTATCGCGTGACCATCGTGTTCAAGAATGGCGCCATCGCCAACGACAATTTCGACAGCTCGACGATCATCAAGCAGCTTTATCCGGACCAGGAAACGTACAAGAGGGAAGAGCAGCGGCGCTTCGAGATTCTGGACGCGCACTGGGACCTGCCCATCAAGGATGTCGACCTCGACGCGCGGTGACGCACTCCACAAAGAGATCCTTTCCGACAGGGTGGGAATCTGATGATCGGTCGCTCCGCCTGTCTACGCGCCACGGCGGAGCAGCTGCCCCCTGCTTGAAAAAGGAGAAGAGGCTAGCCAAAGGCAGCCCCACCCTTGCATGAAGCAAAATCGCAAGGATGGGCCACCCGGCGCCGGGGAACACTTTTCTTTTTGTGCATCCCAAGCCCTTATAAAATGAGCAGTTACAAGAAACGAGGAAGACACTTACTTGGCGAGTTCGGACTGAGACGCGGCGGTTTGATTTGATATTGATAGGGTTACTTGCAGTAGGTTGGGGATCTTGATATACGTGGCCCCCAACCATTTTTCGCACAACTTTTGCACAATTAGGGAATTCCCCACATTGACGTCCCGAAAAACCCTGTAGTAGCGTCCGTCCCCTACGAGAACCCAATCCTCTCGGAACGAGAACCTGCCCGCTCGCGAAATTTCCGAAAGGGAGGAAGTCACGATGTACGAACTCGGAACTAAATTTGAAACCATTGACCTCGCTAAAGCTCTCGCCAATGAGACGGGCGTGTTTGAAGCCATCTCCCCAGGCGGAGAAACCTTCAAAGTGGAATGCCGTCTCGGAGCTTCCATCGCGTCACTCACACCAAACCGCACACATGGCAACTGGCAGGTGGTGAAACTTGCCGAGTTGCCAACAGGACAGCAGTCAGCCAGAGCTGCAGGCGCTGGCCACTAAAACAGCGCTTTCCCCAGGGACAACCTACGCCGGAGCCGAAAGGTTCCGGCGTTCTTTTATAGCGTCGCCGTTCCAGTGGCGGGGTGGCACGGTGAAAGAATCCGGAAGCCGGAAGAGAATTTTTAAGGAAGCGGGGGACAGGAACGTGTGAAGAAATTGGCGCGGTGGATGGAGTCGCTTTGTGTAGACTGCGAGCATGAGCAACGAGGAGACCGCCGTTCCCCGACTAGTGGCAATTGATCGCCGGCAACTTATCCTGCGAACGGTGGATGTAGAGAAGTTGGTAGAGCAAGAGCACTGCGTGCGTTCGATTTGGGAGTTGGTCGGGCGACTGGATTTGCGTTTGTATTACGCGCAGATCGCGGCGGTGGAGGGCAGTGCCGGGAGAGAGCACACCGATCCGCAGTTGTTAATCAGCTTGTGGCTGTACGCCTACAGCCGGGGGATCAGTTCGGCGCGCGAACTGGCGCGGCAGTGCGAATACGAACCGGGTTGCCAGTGGCTGTGCGGGTTGCAGGCGATTAGTCACCGAACGCTGTCGGGGTTCCGCTCCGACAACAAAACGGCACTCGACGATCTATTCACGCAGGTGCTGGGCATGCTGAGCGCCGAAGGTCTGATCACGCTCGAACGGGTCACGCTAGACGGCACCAAAATTAAAGCCAACGCGGGCGGCAACACTTTCCGTGGTCGCGAGAAAATCGCGGCGCATCTGGCAGCAGCGCGCGAGCAGGTGCGCGTGCTGAACCAACCAGCCGAGGACGAGGAGCAGTTGGCGAAACGCCAGGGCGCAGCCAAGCGGCGTGCAGCGCGGCAGCGCGCCAGTCGGCTGGAGGCGGCTTTGCGCGAAGTAGAACGGCTGCAGCGCGAAAAAGTGCACGCCCGCAAAATCTTTGTGGCGCGCGCTTCCAGCACCGACCCGGAAGCGCACGTGATGCGGAACGGCGAGGGCGGCACGGTGCCGAGTTACAACGTGCAATTGGTGACCGACACGCAGCACGGTCTGGTGGTGAACGTGGAAGCCACCACCGATGCCATCGACTATCGCCAACTGGATCCCGCTCTCGAACGTTGCGAACAGAAATTAGGTCGTGCACCTCGGCAGATCGTTGCCGATGGTGATTACACCAATCATGCGTCGGTGCAGGCGGCCGCAACGCATGGCGTGGATTTTTACGGTTCGTGGCAAGAGAGCTGGAAGCCCACAGCAGGCGACGCGCAGGGTCGCAGCGGCGCTTTCCTGAGCAGCGCGTTTCCATACGATGCCACGCAGGATGTTTTCCGCTGCCCGGCGGGAGAAACGCTGCGCCATCGCGCGGTGCTGAATCGCGGGCACGGTGTGCGTACCCGGGTGTACCGCGCACCGAAAGAAGCCTGCCGCACCTGTGCGCTGCGCGAACAATGCGCACCGCTGGGAGCGCGGCCCGCCTGGCGGCGCTCGGTCACGCGTATCGAGGAGCCGTCCGCGACAACCGCCTTCAAGGCCAAAATGCAGACGGAAGAAGCGCGGCAAATTTACGCGCAACGCTCGCGGGTGGCCGAGTTCGCGCATGCCTGGATTAAGGAACGCTGCGGCCTGCGACAATTTCGCTGCCGTGGAAGGTTGAAGGCCACCATGGAAGCTACTTGGGCTTGCCTCACATACAACTTAATGCGCTGGTTTAGCCTGCGCCGCGCGCTGCAAGCGCAGCCCGCAGCCATTGGTTGAGCCAGCAGGAGGTGGGCAGCAGCTAAACGGACAGGAACGCAGAGGAAAGAATCGCCGAGGATCGCGCACCCGTACCGTTGTGCGCGGCCAGTTTCCCTTCAAAAACCAATTTCTTCACACGTTCCAGACGGGACGTTTTCTCATATTATTTGAAAAGACTAGTTTTGCTCATAATGATTGGAGATTTTCAATGGGGGAAACTTTCCGGCTGCGCCGCAGACGGAGAGACTTACAAGGAAGCTCTTGCCAACGTGGAAATCATCGTTCAGGAATGGATCGAAACCGTCAAAGAACTCGGCCGCCTCGCCTTTGCTTAAGGGCTAAAGACCGCACCCTTTTGAAACACCAAATGCCAAAGGGTGCGCCACCCGAAGGGGTTTCTGAATTAAGGCGCGGCCACCCGCGCGAGCAGACTTGTCCGGCCTGCGCGTTTGTCGGGACCTGAGCGCACATTATTGAGTGTTGGAGAGTCTCAGCTTTCTGCCGATTTCGGAAAGTCCAAACTCAAACGAATACTCTCCATTTGCTGTTTCAGGAGGTCGTATGCTCCGAGCCCGAGGGGCGCGAACCCCGCGACGGCCAAAATCCGTTGCAGCAGCCCCATGATTGGGTCCGTATTGATGCCAGTCACTCCGGGTCTCATGAGCACAAGCACTACCACAAATAAAGCCAGGCATGCAGCCAGACACCAAAACACCCAACCGGATCCGCGCCGCCGTTTCCAGAACGCTGCGACAAACAAAACGGGTCCCAGAATAATGCCGAACTGCACAGGGCTTGCACCATGATAGGGATGCGGCATCGGAAACACTCCCGCGGCCAAGCTTGAGGTGCCGTAGCACATCAAGGAGAGGCAAACGAGAGCTGCCAGCAGGAAGTTCGTGGCGGACGATCTCAGCGATTGATAGAACCCGTAAACCGAGGCGAACGTTGTCAGCCCGGTGGCAATCGCTCCTAGATTGAAAATCCAGGGCTTCAAAGAGTGTGCAGTGCCAAGATCACTGGCCGAATTAACGAGGATATTGAATCCCGGATAAAAAGGGACGGCCAGAAGTTGAATCCCGAAGTACATAAAGGGAATGCAGATACCAAGTCGTAGGGAGGCAGAAACCAAAAAGTGTCTCATCGTTCGCTATACGAAGCCGTAGATCGATTTGTTGCAAGCAACTTCGAGATTCTGAGGATTGCACTAGGAGCCCCTGGCCGGAACGGGGTGCTAAAGGAAAGACGCGGGGTAAACCCGCCGCTACAAATTGAGGGCACGATATATCGTGCCCCTGCACAAGCAAAGAGGGGGCGCAGCGGTGCTGCGCCTCTACAAAGGCAACGCAACACCTGGGGTCGCTGGCGCTCGAGCGAGAAGCGCCGGCCTCAGAAGGCCGCCCCTTGTATCTTAGAGAGGGCTCGCGGAGGCGAGTCACTCTGGCGGAGAGGCCGTGCGCCCCTTAGGCGACCGTCGTTGGTTGGTCAGCCTGGTTGTAGAACGGCCCCCCGCCCTAGTTTTCCAAAGACTGAAGAGAATCACAGGCCGATGAGCCTGCATTTGCAAGGTCAGTCGGGAACATAGGCAGGGTCGGGGAGCCAGAGGTAGAGCCTACTCCAGGAGAAGAAGAGGGACAAGTTCGTTGCGTGTGGGATTGCAGTGAGTGCGAAAGAGTTGGTAGTAGCGGTGGAAGGAGAAAGACGAGTGCACTGTTTTGCAAACACCGCTGCGGGACACAAAGCGTTGCTGCGGGCTCTCACCCGCAAGGGGAGGCGGGTGCGAGTGGTCTTGGAAGCGACGGGGCTGTATGGTCTGGACTTGGCGCTGGCGCTCAGCGCGCAGGAAGGGATCGCGGTGATGGTGGCGAATCCGCGCGCAGTGCGGCATTTTGCGCAAGCCATGATGCAGCGCAGCAAGAACGATCGACTGGATGCAGGCGTGCTCCGGGAGTTTGCGGCCCGCATGCCGTTCCAGCCCTGGGCGCGGCCCGGAGAAAATACTCTGGCGTTGTGGGCCATCGCGCGGCGCCTGGAAGTGTTGGTCAAGCAGCGCACCGCGGAGAAAAACCGCCAGCATGCGGCGCGGATTTCCCAGGCCGTGCCGCTGGTGGTGCGGCGGGAGATCGCGCGCAGTTTGCGAGAACTGGAAAACGGCATCCTGCGGCTGCGACGGGAAGCGCGGCGGTGCATCGCTGCCGATGCACGGCTGCAGCGGCAATGGGAGCTGTTGTGCAGCATCACCGGAGTGGCCGAAGTCAGCGCCGTGACCATTCTCGCGGAACTAGCCATGCTGCCGGAAGATCGCGATGTGCGGCAGTGGGTGGCCTTTGCGGGCCTGGACCCCCGAGAGTATTCTTCGGGGACTTCGGTACGAAAACAAACGCGCATCAGCAAAGTGGGCAATCGGCATCTGCGTCATGCGTTGTATATGCCCGCGCTGGTGGCCTGCCGCTACGAACCTCACGTGCGCGACTTCTACCAGCGTTTGCTGAAACGCGGAAAGAAAAAACGGCAGGCCCTGCTGGCCGTGGCGCGTAAACTCCTGCACGCCATCTACGGCATGTTCCGAACTCTACAGCCCTTCGATGGCACCCGTCTGTTTGCCTTCATGCCAGCTAAAACGGCTTGAAATCGAAGAGAGAATCTACACTGAAGAGACAATTAGTTTTGCGATTTGGGTTGCGAGGCTGGTGGCTGCGCCTGTTGCGGCGGACGCGGGCGGCTGGCGGGCGGGACGATGTTGTTCATGCGCAGGTATTCGACCATCTGGCCGTAGTGATCCATGGGATGAAAGGAGCCGATATTGGCGATGGCGAGGCGCGTGGAGAGGAACGGGAGCGCCGGCTTGGCCAGCGGCGTGACTTCGTTTTCGGAGGTGATGGTGGCGATGGCTTTGTGGCCGAGCGCGAAAGAGTCCTTCAGATACTGGACAATTTCGGCTTTGGACTTCAACTCGGCGGGGCCGTTGGATTCCTGCTGGATGTTCTTCGTGTCGATGGTCTCACCCATGAGCGGACCGAAGAAAAGATGATTGGCGAAGCCGATGTGCTTCACTTCTTCGGCGAAAGTGCGCACGCCCTTGAACTCACCGCTGGTGGGGGCGAACCCATATTTATCTTCGGGCATGGCCTCCGCGGCAGAAACCACTTGTTGCTCGACAACGGTGTAAAGCGTGTTGAGGACGGAGGTGACGGTAGGCGCCTGTTGCGGTTGCTGGGGCGTTGAGGCCCCTTGGGCACGAAGCGTCGGGGCAGCGGCGGCCATACAAAGCAGAGCGAAAGCTACGGCAAAGTTTTTCATTGGGTTCTCCTTAGTCTTAACTACGGAAGCGGGCCGGGAAATATTACGCTTCTGCGACGGGAGAAGTCATCTCAAGATTTCGGGAGACGCAGGTTCCAAACCTGCGGCACTCCCGCACCGGAGAGAATACGAAAGACTTAATACATGAGGACACGAAGCAGGTACAGAGAACACAGAGAAGAGAAAACCGCACAACCAAGGGTGGCTGTGCTACGAGAGGCGGGCAAGCTCGCCAATACAGGATGGCACAATGGATCGTGCCCCTACACGCCGGCTGGAAGCCGGCGCTACGAAAGGCACGGGTCTGAAGAGTCCGTGTGAGAACTCGTTTTTGCCACCACAAATTGAAAGAGGCGTTTGGCCCTCCACAATATGTTGTGCTCGTACCGTGCAAAAAGTGAGTCATCACCCACACTCTGAAGACCCGCCACTACAGGAGAGGGCGCTTACGCGCGGGAGAGGGCGGCGCGCTGCGGCTGGGCGACGGAGGCGAGCGCGGCTTCGATGACGTCGAGGCCTTCATCAAACTGTTCGTCAGTGACCACGAGCGGGACGAGGATGCGCATGACGTTGTTGAAGGTGCCCGCGGTGATGGTGATGAGGCCGTGCTCGTAGCAGTAGCGCGCGATTTGCCTGGTTTCGGTGTCGGCGGGCTCGCCTGGGCGAGCAGGCTCGCGCGCATCGTTTTTAGCGCCACCAGCCGCGGCAGCGGAGTTGCGAACGAGTTCGATGGCGCACATGCCCCCAAGGCCGCGAACATCGCCGACGAGGTCCCATTTGTTTTGCCAACTGCGCGCGCGCTTTTCAAAGCGTTCGCCGAGTGCGGTGGAGCGAGCGAGCAAACCTTCCTTCTCGATGGTTTCAATGGCGGCGAGCGCGGCCGCGCAGGAGAGCGGATGGCCGCAATAGGTGCCACCGAGCGAGCCGACTCCGGGCGCGTCCATGATTTCGGCGCGGCCTGTGACGGCGGCGATGGGCATGCCGCCGCCGAGTGATTTAGCCATGGTGATCAGGTCGGGCTCGATGCCGAAATGTTCGGAAGCAAACCATTTGCCGGTGCGCGCGAAGCCGGATTGCACTTCGTCGGCAATGAAAAGAATGCCATGCTTGCGGCAGATGTTCTGCAAAAGCTTGAAGTAATCGCGCGGAGGGACGACAAAGCCACCCTCCCCCAGAACCGGCTCGGCGATGACCGCGGCGACGGATTCGGGAGCGACGGAGCGCTTGAAGGCGTCTTCGAGGTAATGAGCGAAGGTTTCAGCGGTGGCGCCTTTTTCGCCGCGATAGGGATAGGCATAAGGGATGCGGTAGATGTCGCTGGCGAACGGTTCAAAGCCGGCTTT
>QHYL01000181.1 GCA_003224105.1 Acidobacteriota bacterium
CGGTAGAACCTTTGCAGAAGTCCGCCGAACTGGATCCCAAAAATCCGCAGACGTGGTATTTGCTTGGCGCCTCGCTCGTTTACAAAATGACGATCAAGAAAGTGGGAGATAAGCAGGTACCGGAGTTTGCGCCGGGAACGATCGAGGCTTATCAGAAAGCTATCGAGCTGGACCCGAATGGCACGTACGGCCAGCAGGCCAAAGCGGGCCTGGAACAGTTGCAGCAGATGGCGCCGGGAATCGACCTCAAGGTCAACGTGAGGAAGAAAAAGTCCTAAGAACGTCCTAAGAACGGTTCCCTCCTCTTCAGGCCGGTTCCCGTAAATCGGGGCCGGCCCTTTCCTTTGCAGATGAGTGAGAACGCCATTGGTTCGCGCGCTCGCCGTTTCCCCCTGTCTGTAGCGAAGCGGGGCAATCCTCGGTAGAATACTCTCCGACTCAGGAACCGCCCTTTCGCCTCGAATTGCGCGGCCAGAGTTTGCAGAGGAGTTGTGCGGATGGTGACATTCAGCGATCGGGCCGGCGCACCGGCGCACGTGCTCGTGCGGCTGCTAGATCAGGAATCCGTCCTGCTGAACCTGGAAACGGAACAATACTTTGGCCTGGACGAGACCGGCACGCGCATGTGGCAACTGGTGACGACTTCGCCCAACATCGATGCGGCGTACCAGGAACTCCTTGCGGAATACGACGTCCAGCCGGAAACCCTCCGCGAAAACCTGACGGAATTGCTGGGCCACCTCGTGGAACACGGGTTGCTGCAAGTTTTGCCCGCTGATGCTCAAAAGCCTGTGGCGGTTTAGCGCGTTGGAGCGGCCGGCGCAAACGCTGTTTCTGCGCGCGTTGGTGATGCTGCCTCTGGTGGGGCTGAGTTTGAAGTTTCGCGGGTTCGAGGCGACGCGGTCCACGCTGCGGAAAGGGCTCTCACCTACAATACAGCAGGCAGATCCTGATTTCCTAAAGAGGCGAGTTTCTTTGACCGCGCACATGGTGAACGCCGCGGACCGGCACGGGCTGGTTCATCCTTCCTGCCTGGTTAAGTCTCTTACGCTGTGGTGGCTGCTAGGACGTCAAGGAATCACTTCTGAACTACGCGTGGGGGTCCGCAAAGAAGGCGGAAACCTCGAAGCTCATGCGTGGGTCGAGCGCGAGGGAATTGCGCTGAATGAGCCGGAAAAGCGGCATCACCACTACGCCGCTTTCGACGCAGCGCTGGCGTCGCTGCCTAAGGAAGAACGCTGAACAGGCCCGCAAGGTTTAGGATCTTCTATCAGGATGTCTTTCAAAAGAATTCCGGAAAAGGAAAACCCCGCTTCGCGAGGGATATCTCTCTGAAGCGGGGCTCTTTTCTAATTTTTGAGAACCAGCGAATGAAGCTCAGATATTTGTGCGATGCGAGATGAAGCGCTTCGCGCGAGAAGCCGGTGCCGGCAACTCGACGGTAAGCGAAACTTCGCTCTTGTTGCGCAAAACACCGAGCTTCACGGTCTGGTCTTTGTCCTTATCCTTATCCTTTGCTTCGCGCTTCGCGGCAAGCTTCTCGCGCAGGTCGCCGACGGTGCGAACGCGCTCGCCGTTGACCGAAGTGATGACGTCGCCGGCTTTGAGTCCGCCCTTTTCGGCGGCTGAACCCGGATTCACGTCGCGAACCAGAATGCCTTCGCCATCGGGAGCGCCGAAAAAGCTGCCCAGTTGGCCATTGAGGTCTTCCGCGTCGATTCCAAGCCGCGGCTGGCTGCCCATCAGGAACCGGCTGCCGTCCCATTCCATGGGAGGAAGCATGGGAATTTCCGGCATGGTGAAGGCGAAGCTTCCGGGAGCGCCAGGTGCGGGAGTGAACATCTTAAGCGAGTGGCGCCGTTCTTCGGCTTTGCCGAGATTGACGCTGATGGTCTGGGCGCGGCCGTCACGCCACACGGTGATTTGCGCGGTGCGGCCGGCGGGGATTTCGCGAATCATGCGGCGGAATTGCGCCGCGCCTTCGATGCGTTGGCCGTTGATTTCGGTCACAACGTCATTCTCCTTGAGGCCGGCTTTTGCGGCAGGGCTGTCGGGAACGATGGAGCTGAGAACGACGCCGCGTTCGGCGGGAAGTTTCAGTTCTTTGGCAGTTTCGCTGGTGACCTCGTGAAGTTCCACGCCGAGCCAACTCGAGCCGTCAGCGTCCAGTAGAACACTTACCTGGTCATCGTCATCGTCGTCAGCCAAGGCGGGGGGCGCTTCGAGTTGCTCGATGGCCCGGCGATTCTGGGCAAGGGCCATTTCCGACGCCAGATTCGCGCGCAGTTCCGTGAGCTTGCCGATTTTTCCCTGACTCCCTTGAAGTTTTGCCTGCAACTCCGCCAATCGCTCTGCGAGCCGGGCGGTGACCGATTCGTCCGGGCACGGCGTTTGAGAATTGGCAGGAGGCGCGGGCAGAGCGATCAGCGCGAGGCTGAGTGCCGCGACCCCTCCGGTGATTAAAAGATTCCGCTTGTTCATTTTCGTCCCATCCTCCTAAGCACTTAGACGCAGCAGCGGGAAAATCGTCAGACGCTGGAACGCAGGACAATCAGGCGGATGCCGCCGTTCACCGTGCGCAGGTGAATCGGGACTCCGCCGCGGCCCAGCTTGCCGCGCATTTCCCGGGGACGGTCCGTGCTCTCCATGGTCATGGGAAGCTCGGAATAGAAGTTGCCGTTGAGGCAGCGAGCCTCGACATCCGCTTCCAGATTGGAAGGCACGGCAAGAACCAGCGACCCGTTGGTGGTCTCCGCCATGGCTCCGGCCTTCTCGGGCGGATGTGCCAGCTCGAGGCGCACGTTTCCATTGGTGGTGTGAGCGCGTATGTTGCCTCCGGCTTCGAACACTTCGATGTCTCCGTTCACGGTATGCAAGTCTTCCACATTATCCAGGCCGGAGATGCGAAGCGTGCCGTTGACCGTGCCAATATGCTCAACGTGAACGCGATGCGGAACATGAATCGTGTATTCCACGGCGACTTCCACGCCTTCGTTTTGGGGGTAGCGCGTGGTGACGGCGACGGCATCGGGCCGCGCGTCCACTTCAATCGAAACGCGTTCGAGATCGGCTTCCTGCTGTTTGGCCGTTTTCACGGCATGAATTCCCACTTCGTTGCGGTCCCATCCTTGGATGTCGACGGGACCGTTGACGTTTTGCAACTCAAACGTGCCGCAAGGCTGCAATGGAACCGTTTGATTGAAGTCTTTGCTGATGGCGTAACTGGGGACGACGCCGAAAGCGGTTACAAGAAGAGAGCAAAAACAAAAAACCGTCGCGCGGAAACCGTGCCGTGACATAACGTTCTACCCCCTTGAGACTGCAATTTACAGAACCGAGTTTTTTCAGGGCCGAGGAGCAAACAACTCAATCGCCGGGAGAAAAACGCTCACGGCAATTGAAAATCGAACTTGACCGTCGAAACCACCTCACACGGCTTTCCTTTTATCCAGAGTGGTTTCGCGCGCCAGCGTTTGACGGCATCAATCGCAGCGTCGGCCAGAACCGGTTCACCTTCCAGAACTCTCTGCACTTCGACGCGGCCGTCCTTCGTCAGCTTCACCTGCAGCGTCACAAGACCATGAACTCCCGCGCGTTGGGCGATCGGCGGATACGAAGGCGTGGGGGGACGTGTGAAACGCTTCAAGAAAGTATCGGGATCTTCGCTAATGCTGCCACGAAACCTGCGCTCCAGATCATTGAGCCAGGATTCAATCCAGTCACCAGGAGGCTCGAGCTTATCGGGTGGAGGAGTTACAACGTCGGGCTTGGACTCCATAAACTGAAAAGAAACAGGGGGAAACCCGACTTCCACAAACCGTTGGTTGAGGCGATCGACTTGTTCATGCATTAGCGAATCGCGAAGCGCCGCCTGAGAGTCCATAAATTGGAGCCGGATTTTGCCGCCCGTGGTTCGCAGCTTCAGCGGGGCGCCGCCTCCATGCAAAACGCCCACAGCGCGAACCTGACCGAGTCCGTTCATAGGACTCTGCATCGTCAAGTGCAGAGCAGAATCGGCTTCGATGTGCTGGGCAGTCCCGTTAGCGACGAGCGCGTCGATATTTGCAGCAAGGTTCCGGGGCAGGTATACGATGAGGTCGCCCGTTCCGGACGAAAGTTGCGAAGGAGCTTCCAATCGCACCATGCCTGTTTCAGCAGCTACGGTTGGATTGATCCAGGCGGTGATGCTGCCACCGGAAGTAGCCGCCTGAACCGCGCCGGAGGCTCCGGTCACGCAGATGCTGCCACCATTGGATTCCACTTCCATGGGCCCGGAGACATAGATTACGTGGATACCGCCGCCACCGGTCTGCGCCCGTACGGAACCCCGCACTTCGCCGAAATCGATCTGGCCGCCACCGGTGCGGACACTTACGAAACTGGCCGCCCGTCCAACGGTGATATTGCCGCCGACAGTATCCAAATCGGCGCGCCCGCCAATCTGCCGCGCGCGAATGTGACCGCCGCCACTGTGGAGCGAAGCGTCCCCCGTAACGTCGCCCACGTTGATGTGCCCGCCGGCGGTGAACGCGGTCAAGTCTCCCGTAACCCCCATCACTTTGATGTGGCCGCCTTCCGTTTCCAGTTTGGCGACGGGGCGACCGCGAGAGACATCGCGAATTCCGGTTCCGCCGATTCTTCCGGTGATGATGTTTCCGCCTTGGGTTTTCAGGAAAGCCGTGCCGCCAATGTCTCCGGTGGTGATGTCGCCCGCGTCTGTGTTGATTTCCAGGTTGTAATTGCGCGGGACGGCGATTTCAAATTGCACCCAGAACTGGGCATCGGTGTGATGCGTGCCTTGAGGGAAGAGTAAGCCGGCGATTTCCACGCCGGTGGAAGAAGTTCCAGCCTTGAGGGAGTAATTGCTCAGCAGCTGTGCCGCGGCGGATCCGCGCGCGTCCGTTTCCACGTGCACGGTATACCGCACCACAGGAGGAGCGCCGGGATCGAGTTGCGTGACGTTGACCGAACCGAGGTCGGTAGTCAACCGCAAGGTCAACCCTTCCCTGGTTTGCAGCACGCCGCTGCGAATAATCGAAGTACGCGGCGCACCCGGCTCTGCGGGTTTTTCCGGGAAAGACACGGGTTCTTTCGGATCTGAAGCGAAGGCCGCAGGGGAGAATTGCGAGACAGAAAAAACGGCAGCCAGCGCCCAGAGCAACGCAGAGCAGGGCGCCCGGAAAGAAATCCTTCGATCGAAATTCGAGTTCATCACGAGAAATAAATTCTTGGCCGGCGGATTACCGCTCCTGATTACTGCACTCCGCGCGGCCCGATTTGCCGCAGAGCGGCGGCGCTGCGCAGCCGTACATAGCGGTTGGGGTCACGGCGCTGCAAATCCTGAAGCACCCTAACGACTTGCTCGAAATCTTCGCTGCCCGGGGCCCCCGGAGCAGGCGTTGCAGCTCCGACCGGTGCTTCCGGCGCGGATGGAGCGGTGTCCGTACCCGGCGTCTCGCTCTGCAGCGACCCCACCAGCAAATTCACGGCTTCCACGCGCACGCCAGGATTGGTGTCGTGTTCCAGCGCATCGAGAATCGTCTCGCGAACATTGTCTTCTCCCGCTGCCTCACGCAGAGCCTCCAAAGCCTTCATGCGCACGGCCGGATTCTGGTCCTTCCGCGCGGCGTTGAGCAGGGCGCTGCGCACTTGTAAGTCGCGCACCGCAGCTTTGAGGGCATCGAGGCAATCCAGCCGCACACCGGCCTCGAATCGATCGCCGTTTTCGACCACATAGGTAAGAACCTGCCGAACGCGTCCGTCTTCCGCGTTACCAGAGAGCACCATCGGTTGTTCGGCGCTAACCTGCACTTGAACGGTGGGAGAATCGGAACCAGAAGACGGTGAAAAGCTCACGCCACTGACCACCATGTTGTGAAGTTGTTCGGGGGTCAGCGGTTGGGGGGCGCGAACGTTGACGGCCTGGCCCGTATTGTTTGAATTCCGCTGCAGCCAGGGAACGAGTTGCGCACCAGCCAGAATTCCGACGAGCACCAGCATGGCCCCGCTCCAAGCCGGGCGCAGCGCCATCCAGCGGCGCAGCCAGCCGAAAGGCCGCCAATGTTCCTCAAGCGGAGGCGCGGAAAGATCATCCAGAGCCTCTTCCAACTCACTGCGGCATTGCGAAAGGAGAATTCCGGAAGCATCGAATTCATCGGCGGATTGCGGGGCCGCGACCAAAGCCGAATGAAATTCCTTTTCATCGGCAAGTTGCCCGGAGCAGGCTTTGCAACCAGCGAGGTGTGCTTCGATTAACGCGCGTTCGCCGTCGCTGACTTCCTCGCAAACATAAAAGACCAGCAGCGGCGCAACGTCTTTGCAGGTCATCTTTGCAAAGGAGTCCTTCTCGAAAGGGCTCATCGCAAGCCTCCCAACTCGTTGCGGAGTTTGCGGGTGGCGCGGAACAACGAATTTTTCACAGTTTCCTCGGTAGTGCCGAGGGCATCGCCGATGGCGCGGAGTTTCAGGCCCTGATAGTGCTTCATTTCAAAAACAACGCGTTCGCGGGGCGACAGGCGCTCCATGGCGCGAGCGATGCGCGCTTTAATCTCCTGGCCCATCATGGAGCGTTCCGGGTCCAACGTGGGTCGGTGCTCGCGCTGGCGTTCAAAAAAATCGGTGATGCCTTCTTCGTGGCGGCCGGCGATGAGTTCCGGCGCTTGGTCCTCAGGGCGCGCCTGCCGGCGGCGCAGATGGTCGAGGCATACGTTCGTGACAATGCGGTAGAGCCAAGTGTAGAAGCTGCACTCGAAGCGGAAGCGATGGAGATTGCGGTAAACCTTGAGGAAGGCTTCCTGATAAACGTCGCGAGCGTCTTCCGGGCGCTTCATCAGGTTCAGGGCTAGGCGAAGGACATCACGGTCGAAGCGGCGGACCAATTCCTCAAAAGCGGCCCGGTTGCCAGCTTGCGCTTCCGCCACCAAAGCTCGCTCGTCGAGATTGGGCAAAGAGGTCACCGAGGCAAGGGCGGCGTTCGCGCTGCCCGAGCAACCGTTATCGTCGGCCAAGGCTAAAGCCCATCTGGGAAGCTGCATAATTCGCTTTCTCTTCGCGCGCAGCCGACTTAGTGGTTGCAGAACAACAGGTTAGAGCAGAATTCTGCATTCCGTTAGAGGCTGGCTACCGCGGTATCATCCAAATTGGACGGACGGATACCCGAAGCGTGAGCGTAGCTCCCCACTGGTAACGACGTCAATCTGTGGATTTTGTTTCTGAAAAGGGCACCGAAACGGCACGCTTTGGCCTCCCACCGCGCCTGAGTAATCGATGAACTTGGCAATGAGGTCTCTCGCTCAGGCAAATCCCCCTGGGCTTGCGTTACTGGCGGCTACATTCATTGAGCTAAAGCGCCAAGCCGCCAGCGGCCAAGCAAACAGCAGGGCCAGCATGAGCAGAACGGCGTAGGCATTGCCGCGGTAGAAGGCGTCGGGCTGCGCCAGCATCTCCGCGGCTCCGGTGACAAGCGAAGTGCCGGCAACTACCAAGAAACATCCCAGCAGATTGAAGCGCATCAGGTAGCGCACACCGAAAACAAGAACGCCCAGCAGGATCAGCCGGGCGAGAAATTGTTTCGCGAAATCCGCGGACGTGCCCCAGCTTCCGCCGACGAGACTCAGCGTCCCCAGGAAAAGCAGAAGGACGCGAACGCTGCTTTGACGCACATATGCGGCGATGAATGAAGCGATGACTGTTACAAGGCCGGTAAGCAATAACCCTCGCAACAGGGTCCCGCCGAGGATTGCAGCCGCAGGAAAAACGGCGTCGAAGTCCTGGCCGAAAACAACGTCGAGGTGCCGATGAGTGGTCGGCCAGTGTGTTGAAGCGGCGGCCAGAAGCCGCTCCAATCCAAGTAGTCCAGCAGTACCTCCAAGCCCAATCATCAATGCGTCGCGATAATAGGGGGCGGGCATGCCGAGCCAACTCGGAAGTCCTTCCTGCCCGAATGCCTTCACTGCGAAATACCACGATGCTCCGAATAGCAGCGCGATGGCTCCCGAATACAAAGGACCGCCGAGAAGAGCGCCGATAGCCAAACCGCCAAAGAACAGCTTCATAGGAATCGCAGTGTCGTAGGCATTCAGAAAATTGGGCAAGCGGTCGCCGAGAGCAAGAATCAAGACGTACGCCGCGAAACCCGAAAGGGACCAAAGGATAATGCGTTTCCAAGGAATGGAACTTGCGGCCTCCGATTTCAAGTTCTTGAGGAAAAGAATCAGTGCCGTGAGACCCAGCCCCACAAAAAACAACGTAGGAACTCCAAAGCTGACGACCGCGCGCACCAGCGATCGCTCTCCATGTTCGCGGCGCCAAGCGTCTGGAATCTTGATGTAAGTGCGATAGTTGGTGACTTCATCTCCCAAGACCTGAATCTCGATGCGGGCACAGGCATGATCCGCTGCGGCAGCCGCACAACCGGACGCGGAAGAAGAACCATCGTCGAGAGCCTTCCTCTGCTGCCAGGTCAGTGTGTGGTCGGTGCGGTGCGGCTTTTTGTCTGAAGCCGAATCGACTAAATCCCAGTCCTTCAGGACAATCTTCTTTTCGTCGCTCAAGAACTTCTGCGCGCGCGCTACCGCTTCGTCTTTGGTCAACGATGCGCCAGACGCTTCTTCAGCAAGCGTGTGCCGGAGGGAATGCAGCGTCCCATCGGGGCGGAGGATTACGGCAAACTCTTCCGGCTGACTGTCGCGGAAATAACGCACTCGCCAAAGGGCGGCCGGAACGAGCTGCGCATAAATCGCATTGACGCGGGTGGTTCCAAGGCGCTGCCGCAAGAATTCATTGGTAACCGGGTCGGCGATGTCCGCAAATACTGTGGCGTGATAATAAGCGCCCGGATCCAAACTGCGGCGGCGCATCAGTTGATCTGCAGTCGAGCGTGCCGAGCGCGAATCCGTGGAAAGTCTGAGGTAATCGCCTATAGTCTCGGGCTTAAACCGCCAAGCCAGAACGCACCCGACCGCCAAGCAGACTGCTAGAAATCCCAGCATGGCAGGCGTCAAGGCGTCGTAGCGGCGTGAGGCAGTCTCTCTGCTTTCGACGACGGGCTCGCGTGCTCCGCCGGCGTCGAGCGGACGTGCGGCGCGGTTGAGCAGATCTTCATTTGTTTCGAATCCGCTCCGCGTCAAGTAAGAAATGCATCCGAACGCCAAAGGCGCCAGGGCCGCGGCAGCCACGACCACGCCGGAGATCTTGAAATACAGGCTATTCGAACGCACGAGAAGCAAACCGACCAGCGAGGCATCCACTGTGTAGTGCCAGATAAGCGTTGCCACGATGCCCCATCGTAACATCACGAACCCAGCGATCACTCCGAGGCGAACAGGCGGAAAGTGAATTCTTCGTTGGTAGAGGCCAGCAGACCAATCGCCGCCCCGGAAATCCACGGGAAAGCAGTGTTTACGGAGTTGTCGAAGTTCAGCTCCTGTGGCGCCCAGGCCCCAAAATGACCGGCCACAACGTAGAACGCAACCACGTAACCAATGTGGGCTGCCGCCAGGGACACGCCTACGACCGCTGCGGAGAAAAACTCCTTCGAACGCAGGCCGCTTAAGGTAAGCGCGCGGGAGAGGCGCAACCGCTCCGGTTGTGACTCTCGATAGAGGGGTTCGCCAGCCGGGAGCACGAGTACGACCGGAATTGCGGAGACCAGAGCAAATATCAATGCGATCGCCAGCTTGCCTGCAAGAAATGTGCT
>QHYL01000674.1 GCA_003224105.1 Acidobacteriota bacterium
ATGCATGATCCGCGCGTCAAACGCTCCCGGGCTTCCGCGAAGCGCATCGAGCGAGAGCGAGGCGGCCACGTCGGCAGAGTCCACGAGAGTGTCCGCCTCCCGCAATGCCAGGCTCAGCAGTGCCAGCATTCCCTGCGTGCCATTCAATAAGGAAAGCCCTTCTTTGGCTTCGAGTTCGAGCGGCGTAATGCCCGCGCGTTTCATCGCCTCGCCGCCGGGCAATGTTTCATCGCGAAATACGGCCTGTCCCTCACCGATAATCACGTGCGCCAGATGCGCGAGAGGCGCAAGGTCGCCGGATGCGCCGACTGAACCCTGCGATGGAATCACGGGATGCACTTTTGCATTCAACATCTGACAAAGCGTCTCCACGACGCGCGGCCGCACACCGCTGAGTCCCTTGGCAAGCGCGTTTGCGCGCAAGGCCATTAGAGCACGTGTTTCGTTTTCGCTTAGCGGTGCACCTACTCCGCTAGCATGCGACCGCACCAAATTTACCTGGAGCTGCCGCACCTGCTCTGGAGAAATACGCACCGATGCGAGTTTGCCAAAGCCCGTGTTGATCCCATAAGCCGTCTCGCCAGAAGCTACAAGGCGTTCCACCACGCCGCGCGAGGCATTCATGCGCTCGACCGACGCGGGAGCAAGCCCGACAGTTTCGCCGCGCAGAGCCACGGCGTAGAGCTGCGCAAACGTGAGGTCGTGGCCCGTTAGCAAGACGCTCATGCGTGACTCCGGTGCGGCTCTGGCACTCCCACCGCGACCATAATGCGCCGGTATTTTTCGGGAAGTAATTTCGGCCGCCCGTTGCTTCCGCAAATGACGTGAGTCGTCTCGCCGTTGGCCAGCACTTTTCCATCCGCATCGCGAATCACTTCATACGAAAACACGATGACGCGGTTTCGCGACTCCATAATGCGCGTGCGGATGCGCAGCTCCTCGTCATAGCGCGCGGAGTCATGGTAACGACAGTGCGCGTCGGCCACTACAATGCGGCAGTCATCTTCTTTTTCCATCTTTTTGTATTCCACCCCCAGCGCGCGCATCAACTCCACGCGGCCCACTTCAAACCAAATCAGAAAGTTCGCGTGATACACAACTCCCATCTGGTCCGTTTCCGCGTAACGCACGCGCACTTTTGCATCGTGATATTCGAGCATTCGAATCTCTCTGGCTATTCCGGTTTCCCTTGCCACACGGGCTTGCGTTTCTCGAGGAACGAGGCAAGGCCTTCCTTGAAGTCAGGAGTGCAGCGGATGCGCGCGTTTTCGAGGATGGCGCGCTCGAGGTCGTGGTCAACGCTTGGAGCGGCGGAGGAGGTCATCAAACGCTTTGCGCGAGACAGGCTTCCAGGGCTGGCCGCGATCAGCACTTGGGCGAGTTCCTTCGAACGCGCAACGAGATTTTCCGCCGGAACGATTTCATTCACTAATCCAAACTCTTTCGCTTCCGCAGCTTCGAGGATTCTTCCGGTAAGCAGAAGGTCGCGCGCTTTCTTTTCCCCGATTTGACGCGTCAGAAACACTGAGACAATCGCAGGGAGAAAACCGATCTTCACTTCGGTATATCCGAACTTTGCTTCCGGCACCGCCAGAGTGAAATCGCACAGCGTTGCAATCCCGCATCCCCCTGCCAGCGCAGCGCCGTTGACCGCCGCGATCAGCGGCCGCGGAAAACTCCAGATGCGCCGGAACATCTTCGCCATCCGCCGCGAATCTTCCTGATTTTCCGCCGGCGACTGCTGTGCAATCGCGGCAAGCATTTCCAGGTCCATGCCGGAGCAAAATGCTTTTCCCGCGCCCGTCAGAATTCCCACCCGCGCATGACTCTTCTCGATTTCATCGAGCGCCGATTGCAGTTCGGCAATCATCGCGGCCGACATGGCGTTGCGTTTGTCCGGGCGGTTCAGCGTGACCGCCGCGATCTGTCCGGCGATGTCCAGGATGAGCGTGGAATACATAATTCAAATCTCCTCTCAATTCACGAGTGGAGCATGAGCGTATTTTGTCCGAATATCGTTAGTCATTTCGAGCGCTTTGGATAGCCGCGCGGGCTCAATCCCTGGATCGGCGCCCGCCTTGCGCAGCGCAGCCAGCACGTCTTCCGTCGCAATGTTGCCAACCGGATTATCTCCGGCAAACGGGCACCCGCCAAGCCCGGTAAGGGCGCTATCGAACCGCCGGCATCCCACTTCATAGGCTGCCAGGATTTTTTCCTCCGCATTCTCAGGCCGACTGTGTAGATGCACGCCGAGCTCGATTCCCGCAACATGGCCCTTCACCTGTCGGTACAAATCGCCCACGAGCTCTGGCGTCGCTGTGCCCGCCGTGTCGGCCAAAGAAACCGTCCGAATGCGCGTGTCCTTGAGCCACTCCAAAGTGTCGGCAACAATCTCCGGCCCCCAGGGTTCGTCGTACGGGTTTCCAAAGGCCATCGAAATATAAATAACCAGTCCCCGATTCGCCGCAACGGTTTCCTTTTTTAATTTCTCCACCAGTGCGCGGGATTCGCCACGCGTCATGTTGGCGTTCGCGCGGCGGAAA
>QHYL01000675.1 GCA_003224105.1 Acidobacteriota bacterium
TCGCGGGCACGGGCGACGAACGGTTCCATCCCCTCCGCCCGGAGCCGCTCGACGAGATCTGAGCCGACGAAGCCGCCTCCGCCGGTGACGAGAACACGCATGCCGCAAGCGTAGACGCCCGGGCCGCTACGGTAAGGCGCCGTGGCCAGACGGAAGGCATTCATCACGGGCATCACGGGCCAGGACGGCTCGTACCTCGCGGAGATCCTGCTCGAGAAGGGCTACGAGGTGTACGGGATGATCCGCCGCTCCAGCTCGTTCAACACCGCGCGGATCGACCACATCTTCGGTGAGCTCGAGCTCGTCTTCGGCGACCTGGGCGACGGCTCCTCGCTCAACCAGCTCCTGCGTACGATCCGGCCGGACGAGGTCTACAACCTCGGCGCACAGAGCCACGTCCGCGTCAGTTTCGACATCCCCGAGTACACGGCCGACGTTGCAGCCCTGGGCACGTTGCGCCTGCTCGACGCGATCCGAGAAGAGGGAGTGAGGTGCCGCTTCTACGAGGCGGGATCGAGCGAGATGTTCGGGCAAGTGCGCGAGACGCCCCAGACCGAGGAGACGCCGTTCCACCCCCGCAGCCCGTACGGCGTGGCGAAGGTGTTCGGGCACTACATCACGGTGAACTACCGGGAGAGCCACAGGATATTTGCGTGCTCGGCAATGGGCTTCAACCACGAGTCGCCGCGGCGCGGTCTGGAGTTTGTGACGCGCAAGGTGACGCACGAAGTGGCAAAAATCAAGTGCGGCCTAGCCAAGAAACTGACGATGGGGAATTTAGACGCCAAGCGGGACTGGGGATTCGCGGGTGACTACGTGCGGGCGATGTGGATAATGCTGCAACAGGCGGAGCCCGACGACTACGTCCTGGCGACGGGGAAGATGCACAGCGTCCGGGAGCTCCTGGAGTTCGCGTTCGGCGCTGTGGGGCTGCACTGGGAGAAACATGTGGAGATTGACCCCAAGTTGCTTCGTCCTGCGGAAGTGGATTGCCTCTGCGGAAACGCAAGCAAGGCCCGCGAGAAGCTGGGGTGGGAGCCGGAAGTCACCTTCGAGGAATTGATCAAGATGATGGTGGAAGCGGACTTAGAAACCGTGCGAGCGGCCGGGAATGGCAACGGCTACGCTGTGGCGGCGGTTCGCAGCGGAGCTTGAATGATGCGTAATTATCGGGAGCCCTCCTAGGAAAGAGCACGCTGACAGTGGCCACGCCAGAACAGCATAGGGGCACCGTAGACGAAGCAGGCGTTCGTGTGTTCAAGAATTATTCGTTCCTGGCTTCCTCGTATGCCGCGAGCCGCCTGCTGACGTTTCTTTCGCTGGTTTACATCGCCCGGCGCGTGGGTGTGGAGTCCTTCGGGCAAGTTAGCTTCGCCTACGCCATCTTCATGTACTCCACACTGCTGACGCACCTGGGGCTGACGACGTTTGGGACGCGAGAGGTGGCGCGGAATCCGGGGCAAATCCGGCACCAGGTCTCGCGAATCCTATCGCTGCGGATGGCCCTTACGCTGATTTCGTTTGTGGGGCTGCTGGTATTCACTTACCTGGTTCGTCTGGATCCACAACTCAAGATCCTGATTGTGCTATACGGGCTTTCCTTGTTCCCGACGGCCGCGCTGATGGACTGGCCGTTCAAGGGCGTCGAGCGCATGAATATCGTGGGAATCATCGAGATTGTCCGGGCGGTGCCGTACCTTGCGCTGGTCCTATTTCTGGTCAAACAGCCTTCTCAAGTGCTGCGGGTGCCGATTTTCTTTCTCTTGTCTACCCTATTAGCCGCCGTTCTGGGATTGGCTCTGTTTCTTCGCGATTACGGGTCTCTGCGCCCCCAGGTGGAGTTCGATTTTTGGAAGAGGGCGATGCGGGAATCTCTTCCGCTCGGGTTTGGCTTCCTGCTTTTGCAGGTCTACTACTTGACGGACACGGTGGTGCTAGGTTTTCTGCGCGGCGATGCCTTCGTAGGGTGGTACAGCGCGGCATACCGAATCGTCTCCTTCATTTTGGTGGGGGGCGGATTGTTCTTCGAGAGCACGTTCCCGGTTATCTCGCGGTATTACCAGGACGCCCGGGAGCAGCTTCCCCGGCTTCTCAATTCCTCCCTGCGTCTGACTGCCCTGCTGGTGATCCCGATGGCTGCGGGGGGAACGGTCTTAGCCAGACCCATGCTCACGGGTCTGTATGGAGCACCGTATGCCGCCGCCGCGGTCGCATTTCAGTTCTTGATTTGGGGCGTGGCCATCGAGCTCCTAGGGATGAACTGGGGGTATGCACTGATGGCGTGCGACCGATCCAAGGGATACATGCGAGCGGTAGGGCTTGGCGCGGTCCTCAGTGTGGCATTGAACCTGGCGTTGATTCCGAAGTTCGGGCTGATGGGCGCGGGACTGACGCGTTTAGCGTGCTCGGCGATCATCTCGCTTTATTTTGGGTTCCAGTTTCGGCACATTTCCCGGCTGAGATGGTTGCGGTATCTCTTGAAGCCTGCCCTAGCCAGCGCTTTGATGGCGTCGGTGATGGTTCTGGTGGGCCATTCCCATTCCGGTGTTTCAAGTGTCCGAGGGAGCTCGCCCAACCGAGATAGTGAAAACGTGATTCGCGATACGGTTTCAAAGAGTCCGTCCTTGCCCGCGTGGATCTTGCTGATCCCTCTCGCGTCGCTCGTTTTATTGTTGGGAGCCTTGCAGCCGATGCGCGGCAATCCGACGGAACGAATCGTGTGGTATTCGGTGCTGGCCATCATCGGCGCCGCTGCACTGACGCGAGCATGCCGAATCCAAAAAGAATTCGATCTTTTTGAACCCTTGCACCTGGTGCTTGCGCTTTTCCTGATTTTCTATCCGGTTCGCGCTCTTTTCGCCGTGTGGCTGGACGAATCCTGGTTTGACCCTGGGAAGGCCGCCATTTGGAAGGGGCTTTCGGCTGCAGTGCTGGGGTTTGTTTGTTTTGCGATAGGCTACAAAATGGCCCAGAGGAAATTCAATGGAGGGCGAAGAATTTGGCTGGATCGAAGCTGGAACCTGGAGCGGGCCAACACAGTCAGTCTTTGGTTTCTGGGTATCGGGATTGCCGGTTTTGTGGCAATGCGATTCCTGGGCGGGTCCCTCCTTTACTTCATCTCGTTAGATCCCGACATCAAAGCCCCCGGAGAGATGAAAGCCTGGTTCTTTTATTTACTTTGGATTTGCGTGTTCATGCAGGTTGGCGCGCTGATCCAGCTTGGGAGCTGGTTTGCGACCGGCGGGAGGACCGTCTGGACCGTCGTGTACTGTACTTTGGCTTTGCTGTCGACGTTTTTCCTTGCCAGATATTTTACGGTGCTCTTTCTGGTGATGCTGGTGCCTTGTTGGCATTACCAGAAAAGGAAAATAAGAGCCCTGCATGTGGTCGCCGCCTCTTTGTTGCTCTTTATTTATCTCGGCCTGGCTGGACTGTATAGGGAGTGGATTTCGCCGACGAATAACCTGGTCGAGGTTGCGGGACTAGCCGAATTAGCGGGACGGCAAAAAGAGCTCGCGCTGCGCTACGTTGTCGGGAACTTGGAGGACCTCTCCAACCTTTCAGAAGTCATTTCCATGGCGCCCGGCGAGCTTCCTTATCAGTTCGGCTCGACTTTCACCCCTATTTTTCTGAAACCGATTCCGCGCGCCGTAATGCCGACGAAGCCGCCTGGCGCTTCCGCACTGTTTACACGGCAGATCTCCCCTGCTTCATATGAGGATGGCTTGGTGACTACGCTCGGAGCTTGGGGGGAGTGGTATTTGAACTTCTCCTGGCTTGGACTGATATTCGGAATGGCGCTGACAGGTGCACTATGTTCAGCGGCGTATCAAGCAATGAAGGCGTCGACCGGGTTCAGCCGAGTCCTGTTGTATTCAAGTTTTCTGGTCGTTCTGTTTTCCTGGCTGCGAAGCGATTTCAACGCGGCTTCGACCTATGGACTTTACTATTTTATTCCTTCGATCGGCGCCCTGGCGTATGTGACGAAGGCTAAGCCAGGGGCGCTCCAGGCCGCACAGCCATAGATGAGCGCCGAAGGGGCACGAAGGAATTGGAGTGGGGTTGCGGATGCCGCTTGGCCAGTTGCGTAACCGGACTAACCTGCTGAAAGGCTACTTTGCGGCGGGGAAAGATTTTCCGATCGGCTTTGGGGAAACACTCGCCAGAGGCGCGCTGAAGCTTCCATGCACGATGATTGGGCCGCGTTACGTTTCGCGGATGGAGGAAGCGGGAGAGTACCAGCAGGTTTATTTTTGCGGAATTCGGCGGCCTTTGTTTTGGCCCAGGAAATTGGGAACTTTTGATCTGTACAAGGCCGCGACCGATTGTCTACATGCAAAAGACTGGCACCACTACGAAGTGCCCGAAACCAGGGTTCAACCGGGGGACGTGGTGCTGGATTGCGGGGCCGCCGAGGGCCTGTTTGCGCTGAGCGTGCTCGACCGGGCAGGGCAGGTGGCGATCTTCGAGCCGTCTCCGAATTTT
>QHYL01000676.1 GCA_003224105.1 Acidobacteriota bacterium
ATACTCATCAGGCGCAGCGGGATTGAAAGTCTCAACATACAGATCGAGAACGTCTGCGCCATTGTTGGTAAAGCCCCAGGCGATGCGGTCGTTGTGGCCAATGATAACCATCGGCGACCCGGGTAACGCGAATCCCTTCACGTTCCATCCTGGAGCCGTGACGTGTGCTTCGTACCAGATGGAGGGCATCATCAGTTCGAGGTGCGTCTCGTTGGCTAGCAGTGGTTTTCCTGTGGCCGTGTGCGCGCCGCTGACTACCCAGTTGTTGCTGCCCAGTCCCGCCCGAATCTCGTTGCTCGAGGCGGCAAGGAACTCTACAACCGATTGCGCCAACTCCGTTGTTATGTCAGGCGCGCTATTTTCCGAGGCGTGCCCATTTGGTCGCGCGAGGTCCGCCTTGAAAACCGTGTCCGGCTGCATGTCGTCGTCATCATCGTCCTCGTCAGGATCGGTCGCCGTGCGCTGCGAGCCATCATTGGGGACGTTCGCGTCCCCCACAATAAAATGATCCAATGGTGATTCGATGGCGAACAGGTCCTTGGCGCGGTCCGCTCCGGCTCGCGCAGTGACTTTCGCTCGATTTATCTCACGCTCGCGAGTGTCCGCTAAGGTTCGATACATGTAGCCGGAGATAGCTAACGTATCCGCAGGCTTCCACGGTTGCGGCTTGTAACCCAGCAATGAAAATTCCAGCGGCAGGCGGCGCTGGTGTTGCTCGATGAATTGGTCCACCCCGCGCGCGTAGGCTTCTAGAAGTTTGCGCGGCTCCGGCTCGAGCGTCGTCGCTTCGCGGTCCGCTATGCGACCCAACCCCAGCGTCCGAAAGTCCTTGTCAATTTGCAGCGTCCGGGCACCGAGAATCTCCGAGAGTTGGCCCTGCGCCACGCGCCGCAGCAGGTCCAATTGCCACAGCCGGTCCTGCGCCATGACGTAGCCCTGCGCTTCCGCTGCGTCCTCAACCGACGCTGCTCGGATATACGGCACGCCCCAACCGTCGCGATCCACGGTAACCTCGTGCTGAAGGCCGTGAAGGGAAATGCTTCCGTCGAGCTGGGGAAGCGGCCTGTAAATAAACCACCACGCGACTGCGCCGGCCAAAATGACAAGGAACCCAAGAACCCACGAAGAGATTCGGACGAAAGTTCGCAATGGCGCTCCCGGGTGAGTTGAGAAGAAATCAGTTTAGAGGAGCCATTTCCCCTGCGCAACCGCGCAGGGAAGAAGGGTGCAGAACTTTCTATTTCTTCTTAGGCGCAGCTGCAGGTGCTGGTGGTGGCGCAGGTTTCACATCGGCGGCCGCTTTTTGCATGTCGGTAATCGCGGAGGCATTCAGTTCATAGAGCGTCGGCTCATTTTCCCGCTTGGCAATGTACCGGTCGCCGCTCTTCGCTATCAGCACTTTCTCCACACGCTTCCCGCTATCGGAAGTAACCGTTACGTCGAGCGAAGACGTCGTGAACCCGCTTTCAGGGAACTCCGTCGCGGTCAAATCGCGCAAATCCGCAACCAGCGTGCTCACGCTGCTTTCGTCCATCTTTGTTCCGTTGGACCACCAATCGGACCCGCTGCGCGTCAGGAAGTAGCTCTTCGCGCCATCGTGAATCTCGATTTTCTCCGGGTCCACAAATCCAAAGTCAAACAGCTTCTTGTTCCGGAAGTCGTCGAGGCTCTTGTCCATCGAACTTCCTACCGACGACAAAACCTTGTACGCGCCGGGAACAGTGCTCGATCTTGCGTAGTAGTCGTCCTTGTTCTTGCGGACTTGCAGTTCTTGCGTTCCCGCGACATCGGTGACCTTTGCTGTAGCCACAGGCTTGCCGGCATTAAACGCGCTCAAATCCTTTTTTTCATCGTCCGTCGCGCTCAACTCCATCTTGGCGTCGCCCAGCGACCGCACAAGGTCTTCCACCGCCGACTGATTCGCCCGCATGGGCTTGGGTTTCAGGATTTGCCACTGATTTTTGTCGCGCCCGAATTCGATGGTTTCCTTCCTCGCCGTCAACTCCGCGCGGCTCAGCTTCTCCGAATCAAACGTCAGCAAGCGTTTGTCCCGCAAATCATTCTCGCCCTTGTCCAGTGCCGTCTTGTTGTAGCTCGCGACAATGAATACACGCGGATCGCCTGCCAGCTCCGCATAACTGCCGGAGTTCGTCGGAGTCTCGTCGCCAACCAGGAGCTTGACCGTTTTTCCGTCTCTCTTTGTCGCCGTCACGGAGAGCGACGGCTTCGTCAATCCGTACTGGTCGAGGGCCGTCGCCTTGTCTTCCAACAGTTTATCGGCGTTGAGCGAAGCAAAAGTCGAGACCAAACTGGACACCGCGTCCTGGTCGGCTGGCAAAGCTCCTGGTTCCGTAATCGACCATTTGGCTCCGGCCCGCTTAAGTTCGATTGGCTCCGATCCCAGCTTTTCAATGGTGAGCGATTGAATCTGATCCTGTGGCACATCGACAATCTTCGTAGTGGCGGGCGTCACCGGCGGTTTCGTTGCCGAAGCTTCTCTTTTGCTCAACCACCAGAACAAGCCCGCGAAAATTGCCAGGAGAACAGATGCCGTCAGTAGGCGACCCTGCTTCATTTCCTAGCGCCTTTTCCACCAGGTGAAGAATCCTGTCCCCACAACGAGAAGCGGCAAAACCACTACACCGAACCAAAACGTCGCTTGTGTTTTCAGCGGCGTACGAAGTCCCCACAACCACGAACCGTCCCTGCGGCGAGCCGTTATAGGTGCCCGCGGCCGCCAGCGTCAGCGGTCCCTTCTTGCCCTTGCTCGTATCGACTCGACCGTGTGAAATGCTGTCCGTACCGACACTTCGGTCCGTTGTGTCAACCAGTTTTGTGACCGAAGTTTTATCAGTGGATTTGACTTCCAGCGACCGCGCCAAAGGATATGCCGTTGGAATTCTCGTCAGCGGTTGTGTGATGGGGTGCGAATCATAGCTGATGATGAAGGGAACTTCCGGACCCAAGTTGAACAGGCCCCCGAAGCCGCTCAAGTCCAAAACCAGGTCCTTATCCGGCGTAACACCCCATTTTCCTAATACCTTGTCGAGTTCCTCATTCTCACTGGGTGGCTCTGAGTTTCCCAAACGTAAAGTGGTGTCGAGGAGAATGAGCGCCCGGCCGCCGCCTTCAACGTATTTCTCGATGGCAGAGACCACTGGGGCAGGGTAGTCGCTCTTCGGTCCGCCAATGACCAGGGCTGTGCAGTCCTTGCCAATCTCCACATTGGACGCGGGCTCCTGTTGACCGAGCGTTAGACCCTTGCCGGCTTCCACGCTTTTCGCCGCCGGCGATTCCGTGCGAACTTTGTAGTTCTCTCGCTCGAGCAACGCCTTAAGGTCCGAGTATCCCCGCCCATCCTGCTCGTCTGCTGAGTGCTCGCCCGCAGCGGAGAGCATGCATACCGTGCGTTCTGGCTTCTTGCGGTTTTCGATCGGGATCCATATACCTCGCGTGGACTTTCGGCGAGAGGCTGGCGTATCGGTCCAGCGTATCTCGCGCCTCCGTGAAGTCAGAACCGAAGTAGGTGAGTTCCGTGTCCGCTTTCAGGCCCTTGACAATCTTGATGGTCTGCTCGGACAAGCTGAACTGTTTGTTAGCAGTCGAGTCATACGACTTGTTATAGCGGTCCGCAAACACATTGGCGAAGACCAGCACGCCAACAACTACGGCGATGTACAAAAATGCAAAAGCGGAGTATTTCGTTTGTCGTGCTTTCAGCCAGGCGGGCGCCATTACGATCTCCACCGCAGGGACTCCATCTGCCGCAAAATCAGGAAAAGCGCTAAGAAAATAAAAGAGACGTAAAAAACGACATCCTTCAAGTCCACGAGGCCTTTGCTGAAGTTATCGAGATGCGTGATGATCGACAGGTAGTTAAGAACTTTTGAAAAGCGCGAGTCCGCGAAATTCGTAAACCAGCTCAGCATGTAGAGCATGAGGCTCGCAAAAAAAGTGATCGCGCCCGCGATGATCTGATTGCTGGTCAGCGACGAAATAAACGCTCCCAGGGCAAGCAAACAAGCGCCCTGCAGCAGCAAGCCAAGATAAGCGACCGCCACAGGTTTCCAATCCGGCTTTCCCCAGAAAAACAGCAGCGCAACTGTGAGCAACGAGGTCCCCAGCGCGCACATGTAAAGCAACAGCGCGCCCAGCCATTTGCCCAGCACAATCCCGATATCTTCCACCGGCGACGTCAGAAGCAATTCAATCGTCCCGTTGCGCTTTTCTTCGGCAAACAATCGCATAGTGATCATCGGTATCAGGAACAACGACACCGTTCCGGCAAAGCCCAAAATCGGACGTATGATCTGCTCGTTCACATTGCTGGGCCCGCCGCCTCCCATCATTTGCGCGCGGAACGTGTAATTCGCAAAATCACGCGACGCAACATAGAAAACCAGTCCAAAGATAAACGCAAACAGCGCGACCACCGCGTACCCAATGGGCGAGACGAAATAGCTGCCTAATTCCTTCCGGCAAATAATCCACATGTTTCTCATTGCGCTGCTTCCTTTGCCTTGGGCTTTTCCGCGGACGCCGCAGATTGTTCTTGCGTGAGTTGCAGGAAGATTTCTTCCAGGCTCACCGACGCGGGCCGCAACTCATTCAGATCCCAGCCGGCCTGCACCACCGCGCGCGCCAGTTCGCCCCGTGCAAGAGCACCTTTGCGGTTCTCCACTTCAAATGCGCT
>QHYL01000677.1 GCA_003224105.1 Acidobacteriota bacterium
AACGTCAGTTCGCATGGCATGCGCCTGCTAACGGATGGACTCTGGAAATGCGACACCAATGTAATTGTCCAATCTTCGGAGTACGAACTTTGGGCGCGAGCGAAAGTTATTTACTGTCAGCCCTTTTCAGACCGGACATTCGCTATCGGACTGGAGCTTACGACGCGGACAGGCGGCTGGATCATACGGTCATCCACTCTTTAGCTACCTCTGCTTTGCCTTATTCAGATGATCCATGTGTTCCGTACATTCCGCGATCTCATCATCAAGGTTCTTGATTTCCAGAGCCATACTGCTGTCGTGCGAATTCTTCAGGTAACGCCTGAACAGCACATCCCTCTTTGCCTTTAGTGTTTCGCGTTTACTTTTCCAATCGACCGCGCTTACTAACATGGTGAATAACCTCGCAATCAGTATGCGCCCCATTGTCGCTCTTTTGGTAATGGTTTTCGTAGCAGGCAGGAACGCTGAAGCCATAATCTAGTTTGAAGGCGAATTTGAACAGGATCGCCGCGCCGTTCTTCTGAATCTCAGCTTCGCCTTCATTCAGGCTTTCTGACGGGCCGGAATCTCGCTCTGTTTATCCCATTCACTCGTTTGCTTCAGCAAGTCCAGCCCAAGGGCAAATTCTTTCGAACTGACTGGCAAACAGTAAACCACTCGCGCTCTGGCCCAATCGACACCACTAATGGGTGATTTATTTCTAACTGCGACCCAAGCTCCCACGACCGCCACGTCGTTATTCGCGTGCCACGTAAACTGACGTTCTCTACCGTCGCCATCCCAACCAGACGCGGGTCATGCACCGCACAAATTTGCACTAGGAATTGCTTGGGAGTTCGCGTGTTTTTCCGGCCTTCCATCAGCATACAAGTCTCCCTTTCCGTTGGGCGCGTCATTGTGAACGGAAATGGGGCAGGGATTCAGGCATCCTAGCGAGTAACCATCCTTGGTCAATCAGGTATAGACCTGAATTCCTTCCAGTTCGAGGCCGATGTTAGAATGTGCGCCTTATTATGGAAACCGCGAGGGACTGGCAACTCACGCGACACTATCAGTGCCCAAGCTGTGGCAAGCGGTACGCCGTCGCAGAATGGAAGCAGAGTCCGAAATGTCGGCAGTGCGGAGCCGAACTTCGCATCGATGACTCGCAGGATAAGCCGCATCAAACCCACCTTAGCCAACAACGCTAGCAATTTGACGAAGCTATGCCGTTATAATCTTGGGCGTCATGGAATACAGTCGAGAACGCCTCTACACACGGTTCTCCTTCTCTGCATTAGCTGAGGTCTTGAACGACACTGGCGCGGTGACGCGCACCAGGGTAACAAACGTCAGCTATGGCGGATGCCGCCTACTCGCGCAAGGACAATTTCCGATGGGCGCGAAAGTCACGGTCACAATCCAGACGCCGACAGATCATTTCGAGGCAACCGCAACAGTGGTGTATTCGACGGCAAATGTCGTGGGGCTGATGTTCGGAAACATCCCCAAGCAGTCTTTGTTAGTGCTGCAAAAATGGATTCGTGCGGCGATGCAGGAGCAGGAGAAGCCCGAAGCTGTATGAATCGTCGCTGCTTTGACCTATTGTCCGGTGCTGAGTAACTTCCGCAACTTTTCCTTCCTGGTTTCTTGCGCCGGATACGTAGATTTTTCTTCAACCCGCTTCAACAGCTTCGGGACATCGACTATGTGTCGAGTAGGCTCCTGATGAATTTCTCACCTCGACCCGCTGTATCGTTTCATTTCCGTTGGATTCCCATCCGACATCTTGCAACCGATTCAATCCGCGAACAACGGCCTCGTATAACGACTCTGCGTAAACTTCGACACTGTGTTCGGTATTGTGGCTGTCCTTTCAAATGTTGACTGTCCAATCGGCAGGCGGATACGCGATGCGCCAGAAGGTAGGTGCAGGCTGTGAAAATTCCACCGCAACCTTGGTCGGTCCCGTCACCTCCTTCTTCACGTAGACCACGCGGCACTCTTTCTGTTCCCCATTGTCTATGTTTTGCAAGAGGAGCCTTTGCCTAAGCGCCACCTTTTCGGCTAAGGCCATCAACGCACCGTGCGCGTTGACAACCAACGTTTGCGCCCTTTCAGAAAACTGCGGGCCTTCTATTCGGGGTCTGTGAACGACAACGGGAACGGTCAACGCAATCCGCTGGCTCCGCCGCACCTTTGACCATCGTTTCGTGGTAGTGAGCTGTTGGTCGCTCATATCCTCTTCTTTTCAATCCGTGATTTCAGAGCTTCAAGCTCCTGCTTCGTCATACTTTGCAGAGCCATCGCTGTGGCAAGATGCAAGGCTGGAACATGCTTCATTTTGTTGCCGAGTTCTACCTTGCGACGGAATTTCTGTACTTCCGAGTCAGCGCCCACTTTTAAGAACACTTCATACGCTTCGGAAATGGACAGGGTTTTTTCAATCAGGCCATGCTTAACCAGAATGCGATGATAAGAGGGTGCTGCCGATGCAGGTGGATGGGTCTGCCGAGCGGGTCTGAATTGTGTTCGGTATTTCATTTGCAAC
>QHYL01000666.1 GCA_003224105.1 Acidobacteriota bacterium
GGAAAGTATAGCCGAGAAGCGGCAGAAGCAGGGTCGTGGATGTTCTCGAGGAGAAAGCGCCAGCCTTGGATACAGTGCGCGTCCTTCTTGCTTACCTAGCCTGACCGGAAATTTCGTGAGTTAATGCATTATGTACTTGACTCGTGAATTTCTATTTGGTACATGTTTGCTGCAGCGGTTCTCCTTCAGCCGATTGCTTTTCAAGATCTACAAAATCACGGAGAACCTTGCCCGGAGGAATCGATGCGCCCAGTCGTCTTGCTTGTAGGCGTTGGCGTGTTACTGACAGCTGCCGTCGTATGCGGCCAGGATCACGCGAAGGACAAAAAGACTCAGGAACAGAGCAAAAAGTCTCGTGAGTCGACCAACCCTAAGGAGAGCCCGCCCCCTAGGGCCAAGGCGGCAGGTGATAAACCGGCAGCCAAAAAATCCGGGAAGCCGCAAAAGGGCACGGGTGACGACGCCAGTCCCGATGAGCAAGGGAAGCCAGGAGAGGACAGCACCGAATCCAGCAAGACTGACCCGGATACGACAATCCGAGAGTTTGATATCACCTGCCCGGGCTTCCACTATAGTGCGAAGAATCCAAGCGAGATGTGCGCAGATCCTTCCACCACACAGGAAAACAATAATGCTGCAGAAATTGCGAAAAGTTTGGATGGGGCGTTAGCTGGAATTCGAGTAAAGGCGCTGAACGAAACGAAATTGCTCCTCTTCTGGAAGGACAAAAAGGCAGAGCCCGCCCTTCCACAATTAGAAGCCTTGATCCGCGAACTGTCCGTCCGCGTACCCGCGGTCGAACTGGACGAAAGCCGCGTAATCCGACTTTTTAACAACCGCAACGCAAGCGAGATAGCCGAGGCACTCAGCGAAGAATTTACGGGAGTCAAAGTAAAGCCGGTCGGAAGCGACATTATCATAATAGCTGGCAGCGACAGCTCAGCCACTCAACCCATCTCGGAAATGGGCCGGTTTGTGGCACAACTGGATCTGCCACGCCCAGAAGTGACATTGAATGCCTGGAGCGTGCAGCTCAGCTCCAAAGCACCCCAGAAATTGGAAGAGGATGCTGATGTCGTTCGATACGAGGTTTCACGGTACAACGACAGACTCAAAAGGGCGCTGGATAAGGGATGGAGCGCTTTGAGCAATGATATGGTGAATGACTTAAAAAGATCCCTATTCAATGACGAAGAAACTGAAACAAGGTCCTTCACCAGTGGTGAATGGTTCAGAGAGTACATCGGCAGAATATGGATTGGGTGTCCTGATTCTGCATCGGCTTCGGACTCTGCGAAGTGCATTTCGGAGAGAAAGTTACATGGGATTAAGCCGTGCCCGCCGCAACGCTACTGCCTTGGGTACCACCACGCTTTCGACTTGAGCTCGCCCTCCCTAACCCGGATGCTTCTAATTCTTTCTGCTGGCGACAAGCCAGGAGAGATTGCCACAGACGTTGTCAACCGCATGGAGGAAGACAGCGAGACACCGAACTCGGGCCTGTCCGCGGAATCCGCGAGAGTTTGTAAGCCTTTGAAAAGAAAGAAGCCTGTAAAAGAGAAACCACCAGAAGTTTGTCTGACCTTCCCCCATTTTCGCGAGCAACTAGTTGATCTAGCAAGAGTCGAGAGACTCGGGAGTCTGCGTGCTGCCTACGCGGATTTTCTCTTTAATTACAAATGGTCCGTGGCTTACCCTCACGATTTCGTCCCTTACTATTTGACGACCAGCGCAGCGAAATTGGACAGCGAATTAGCGCCTTTTTTCACGGCCTTCAATCGTGACATTGCGGAGTTTCTGGAGCAAGTGCAGGCCCAAGTCAGGGACGAACTGATCGTGCAAGGGGGTAGAGATAAGGAGCTGTACTCAAGTGGGCTCATTTCCGTCCGGGCCATTAGCGGCTTGCAAGCAGAAGTGGATACCAAAACAGCCAACTTCTTCGATGCCACTCGTCCGCTCACGGTCAACGATTTGGCTAAAAGCTTGAAAGACGCGGAAAGCAACCTTCCAGAAGTTGCAAAAGCAAACCTCGGCGCTCATGCGGGGGCACTAGTGATGGCCGGCCTTAGCGCCCAGCGGCCGGCCGTGGCAAAGGTCGGCCGTGGTTTGAATCTCACGGTAACACCTATTAGCTTGGCAACTGCCTCGACGGCAGAACTGAAGATTACACTGGAGGCCAACGAAGACTCCGACAACGGAATAATTTATAAAGACAAAGATCAGAGCAAAGATGTCGACGATACCAGCCGGGTTGCCCAACACAAGGTCGATACTTCCACGAGAGTTGACAATATGAAGCTGTTCGAAATATCAGCCTTCTCCGCCTCATTGAGGCGAAAGGGTCAGTCTTTTCCCCTGCTGCCACCTTTTGTCGAGCTGCCCTACCTGGGTTCTTTGCTCAGGGTCCCACTTCCTTCAAAACCGACATACCACAGAAGCTTCGCAATTGTGAACGCGGTCGTGGTCCCAACGGCCGCGGACTTGGCCTTTGGAATCTC
>QHYL01000667.1 GCA_003224105.1 Acidobacteriota bacterium
GCGTCAGCAGAATCGCATCCAGACTGCTAACCGAAGTCCCGTGCGCGCGAAGCTCCTTCTTCAGCGCGTCCAGCGTCGATCCGGGGCCCGGATCCACGATGGCGCGGTCGCCGTCCGACTCCAGCAACGCGGTGCCGATCGAGCGTGGCCGCCCCATCCAGTTGTCGTCGAGGGTGGTGATTTTGTGCATAGGATTTCCGCGAAAGTAGTGTACCGCACGATGCGCCAATCGCCTTGCCAGCGCCCACTGTCGGCGCCCATGGTTGGCGTCAATTGTTGGCGCTCAAGGCTGAATTCATTGCTGGACTTGACCCGCGCATTTACTCCGCTTCGCGAATCGGCGATGATGCTCATCCCATTCCGCGAAGGAGGGATAGCTCATGTGCAGGCATGCCACACGCGCGATTGGCGCGCTCCTTTTAACTTTTTCCAGCGCCGCGCTGCTTGCGCAAGAACACAGGGCCGCGTCCGCGACGCATGCGAAGCAATCGGAGGCCGACGAATACACCCGCTACGAACTGCTCGCCCCAGACGGCGCGAGTTTCAAAATTCTTTACGAAGTTTCTGCCGCAACACCTGGCGCGAAAGTGTTTTTCAATCCCATCCGCAAGGGCAGCGTGGCAAGCGACGAAGCGGTTTTCGATGCCATGACCGGCGAACCGCTGCACTTCGAGGTCGTCTCCGGCACGGACGCTCGCAAGGATGCGGTGATGGCGGATGCCGATGCCGGCGGAAGCTACATCAAAATCCAACTCGCTCGCGCGGTTCCTCCGGAAGGGCGCGGCCGCCTGCTGATCGTCAAAACATACAAAGACGCGAAGAGCTACTACCGCGAGGGCGACGCCATCGTTTTCAACCGCGGCCTGGGCATCAAGCGCAACAGCGTGGTCCTGCCTCCGGGCTACGAACTGGTTGGCTGCAACGTTCCATCGCAGGTTTTGCCGGAAGCCGATGGCCGCATCGCCATCAGCTTCATGAATGCCGGCCCCGGCGAAGCTCCTCTAGTGGTGCGTGCAAAGCTGGGAGCGCAAACCGGTCCTTCGGCGGTGCCGCATGCGCCAACGGAATCGCGCAGTTGGGAAGCTCCATTCCCCGGAGAAACGGACCGCCAGCGGCTCTCCGAGCGCGCGCATCAGGATCGCGACATTGTTTATTTTCTGCAGCAGCCCGAAACGCACGCTTTCAGCCTGTATCACGACTACACGGAATCGCGGCCGGGCATCGACAAATATTTGAACGTCGTTCGCGAAGGCAGCACGGTCTCCGATCCTTCGGCTTACATCCTCGATACCGGAGAAAAACTGGCCACGCGCTTGATGACTGGCGCCGAGCTTGCGGCCGCGAAGATCGAAGTGGACGAACCGGTCAAGCCGGCAACGCAAATTGTGGTGATTTCGTTTCCACCGGTTAAAAAAGGCCAGTCTCTCCGCTTGCGGATTTCCGAGACGTACACCGCTCACGCAAGCTACCGGCTGGATGGCGACGAACTGCTTTTCGACCGCAGCCTGGGCCGCTCTCGTAACGCCGTGGTGCTTCCAGAGGGATGGTATTTGACGGCCAGCGCCATCCCGGCCACCGTCACGCAACTTCCCGACGGGCGCATCCGCCTGGACTTCTGGAATGGCCGCCCCGATTCCGTGGATGTGCTGCTGAAAGCGAAACGGCGCAACGCGCCGTCCGCTAAGCCGCAATGAAGCTTAGTTCTTCCGTTTTGATTTTTGGGGTTGCGCGTGCCGGATGCCAGGCGCTCAGCAAGCGCGCTCGCCATCACCTTTCCGCGCCAGGCGCTGGCTTGGCAGTAATAGAAAAAATTTGCGCAAAATGGTTATTGTGGAATACCCTATCGCCGGTGTGCCCTGTCAATTCTTGACTTTTTCTCCCCTGGCAGCGGGAGACGTGTCCAAAAGTACTCTGGTGTAGGAGTTGACGGTGGAAAAGCTCGGCGTGTCCAGCGGTGTCGGCCTGGAGTGCGGGCCGCCTGAAGCGGGGCGCGCAAACCAAACATGATTCCCCCAATGGTTCTTAGGAGGAGCAGATGCGCAATTGGTGTGTAGCAGCAGCCCTGAGCGTCCTTGTTGCGTCGCCGCTGTGCGCGCAACAGAAAGCCGCCAGCCCGGACGATACGTCTGGCCGTACCGAAACAGCCGCGGAGAAGTCTTCCGGAGGAGCAAGCAGCGCCGCCGCGAGCGATGCGCTTGTTCCTTCCAAGGGCATCTTCGCGCTTCCCGCGGTCCCGCGGCCAAAGCCGTTTCCCAAACCACGGCCGGGCGGAAGCAAAGATAGCGACGCGCCAGGCCAGCTGGTGCCGCGCTACGAATTCGGCGTACTGTACGACTACGTTAATTTCAGCCCGGGAGGCTCGTTTTCAAATTTTAACAACCACGGCGCTACCGGCGCGTTTACCTATAACGCCTCGCGCTGGCTCGGCCTCACGGCGGAATTAGGCGGATACCGCTTTAAGAACCGGGACCTCAATGGAACTCCGGTCAGCGGCTCGATCGTCAGTTATTTGTTTGGTCCACGGCTGAACTGGCGCAAGTTTGATTATTTTGTTCCCTTTGCCGAGTTCTTACTCGGCGGATCGCACGGAGGCGCCGCGATAGTCGGCGTGGGCTCGCAGAGCAGCTTTAGCGTGGCCACCGGCGGCGGCGTGGACATGATTCTTAGCAAGAATTTCGCTTGGCGCGTCGCTCAGCTCGATTATTACATGACCAATTTCTCCGGCATCGGCGTGGGCGGAAACGCCCGCCAAGACAGTTTCCGTGCCGGCACGGGTCTGGTGTACCGCTGGGGGATTTCAAATCCGCCGCCTCCTCCCACGCCCAATCGCCCGCCGGTGGCCGCTTGCTCCGTGAATCCCACTTCGATTTATGCGGGCTCTGGAGACACTGTGGCTGTGCACGTGAACGCCAGCGATCCAGACAATGATCCTCTCACTTACAGTTACTCGGCCACCGGTGGCGCGGTGGAAGGCACCGGACCGGATGCGCGATGGAACTCCACCGGCGCGGGGGCCGGCTCGTACACGGTGAACGTGAAGGTAGACGACGGAAAGGGCGGCACGGCGTCGTGCAGCGCAGACATCAAAGTGGAAGAGAAACCGAATCATCCGCCGACGGCCAGTGTCTCGGTCGAGCACAACTCAATTCTTCCGGGCGAGCGCACCGCAATCGCTTGCAACGGCAGCGACCCTGACAACGACCCGCTGACCTACAGCTATACGGCTACGGGCGGTCAGGTTACCGGAACTGGTGCGAACGTGCAGTTCGATTCCACCGGCTTGCAGCCCGGCACCTACACCGTGAAGTGCGCGGTCAATGACGGACATGGCGGAACCGCCGACGCTTCCGGCAACGTGGAGGTCAAGGAACCGCCGCAGGTGAAACAACTCGAAGCGCAACTCGCGCTGCACAGCGTTTACTTTCCGACGGCGCAGCCCACCGAAGCCAAGCCGACGGGCGGGTTGCTGGCCAGCCAAGCCGGCACGTTGGATTCGCTGGCCGCCGATTACCAGCAGTATTTGAAGTATCGCCCGGCGGCCCATTTGATCCTTGAAGGGCACGCGGATTCGCGCGGCGCGAAGGAATACAACCTGAAACTTTCGGAACGCCGCGTGGGGCGCGCAAGGAGCTACCTGGTTGAGAAAGGTGTTGCGGCCGACCACATTGAAGTCAAGGCCTTCGGCTTCGAGAAGAACATGACTTCGGACGAAGTCAAGAAGCTCCTTGACGCGGATTCCAGCCTGGCGCCAGCAGAAAAGCAGAAGCTGATAAAGAATATCGACACGGTGCGCATGGCCAACAACCGCCGCGTGGACGTGACTCTCAGCACCACCGGCGAGCAGTCCGTGCGCCAATTCCCCTTCAATGCCAAGGATGCACTGACCTTGCTTAGCAGGGGCGGCGCGGCGCAAGGAAAAGCTAAGGCCGCGGCGGCGAAAAGTGCGGGACCGAAAGCGGCAGCACCTAAGGCGGCTGCGCCAAAAAAACCGGCCACGCCGTAACTGACGTGGAAATGTCTGCGTAGTCTCGCAGGCGGCTGCAAGCGCTTCGCGCGTTGCGGCTTCTAATCAGAACAAACTCAATAGCTGGCTCCTTTGGCAGTTTGTTGAAAAATTCGAGCGACGCGCCTACAGTCTGTTTAGTTTGATAGTGCCATTTCCTTTTTGGTGACGGAGCCGCATTTTGGCCGCTGAGGTGAAGCCTGATTTTTCGGGCGAATACGTGCTGAACCGGCACGCGAGTACGCTCGGCGCTGGCGCAGATGCTGTCCGGAGCGCTGTGCTGCGCATCGAGCACCGCGAACCGATGGTTCGCTATCAAGCGACGTTCGCCTTCGACGACAAGACGTTCGAGTACTCGCTCGAGCGCGTATCGGATGGACGTGAAGTCGCCGACCAACGGGAACCCACGACTGTGTCGAGTCTGTATTGGGACGGCAACGCTCTCGTGTTCATGGACCGGACCAAGGGGCCGGACTCTGAGCTGACTATGTCATGGCGCTACGAATTGCTCGAGGGTCGGCGCCTCCTTAGAGCCGTTGAACATATCCGCGGAGACGGGCGAGACCAAGACAATGTCTGGGTATTCGAGCGGCGATAGCGGGGGTTCTTGAACAAGCTGTTAGAAGCTTTCAAAGCGGCCCGCTTTCCATTCTGCCCCCTCCTGAAGCAACCAGGAGACCCGCCGCCCCACAATTTTGGTCCTAATCCTAAGCCTTTTGACCATTCCCAAAATGGAACAACCGCGTCCCGTT
>QHYL01000668.1 GCA_003224105.1 Acidobacteriota bacterium
CGCAACTCGCTGATTCTAAATACTTTCTTTGGACTTGACATATTGATTATTTTATGGTAACCTCCAGAGGTGACTGCCAGCCGCTTCAACCCGCTTGTGCAGAGTCCCGAGGGGAGCCTCAAAGGCCAGACCGTTCTTACCCGTCCCAATCTCCCCCCGCTGGCTAAGTCCTGTGTTTGCCACAGATCCGGGAAATCGCCTGCTAAGTCCAATCATTGCCACACTTCCAAAAACCCGCTCCTGCAAGTCCTTTGTTTGCCACACATCGGAGACCCCCCTGGGGGTATTCGCTCGCTCCCCGGTTACCAAACCGTTGTCCTCTTTGCCCCGCATGGGCAGCGAAATCGCGGCAAGCATCAATGTCACAAACTGGGTCACAAACCGGGTCACAAACTGGACCACCGCCAGGCACGAGCCCGCGGCTTCATGGAAATGCAAAACTATCGTAAACTAGGGGTGCTTGCCGGTGGTGGGAGTAGCTCAGCTGGTAGAGCGTCGGACTGTGGCTCCGAATGTCGCGGGTTCAATCCCCGTCTCCCACCCCAATCTTCATTTCCCTCAAAAGATCATTTCCACCGGGTACGGCCGAAACGCGCCGTCCGGGACTCGGTGATTCCATCACTTCGCTTTCCGAGTCGGTTTCCGACCCTCGAACGCATCCAGAATCTCATCCGGCAAAGGTGCGTCAAAGTCGTCTCGAATCTTGAGCAAGCCGCGATAGGCCCCGAGTTGCCGCACGGGCTTGCGCGACGAGACAGGCACCAAACGCGCAACCGGTACACCACGCTTGGTGATGGTGATCTCTTCGCCCGCAGCCACACGGCGGAGCAGCCGGGAAAGCTGCGTCTTGGCTTCGTGGACACTCACTTCCTTCATAGGAGTCATTCTAGTCCAGGTTGTATGGCTACGTTAGGTCTATGGGAGAAGAAATTCGCCAATTACAGTTACACTGTCGAAATGAAAATGAATGAGATTCGGTGTCGCGGTGTGCTGTTTGATTTGGATGGCGTGCTGGTGGACTCGACGCCCGCAGTGGCGCGCGTTTGGGCCTGGTGGGCGCGCCAGCACGGCTTCCACAACCCTGACGAAATCGTTCGGCTAGCGCACGGAAAACCCAGCATCGCCTCGATTCGCGAACTGCTGCCCCACGCCGACCACGACGCGGAGAGCCGCGAAGTCGAGCGCCGCGAAATCGAGGACACGGAGGGAGTGATTCCCCTCCCCGGAACGCTGGAGTTGCTGCAGGCCATTCCCCGGGAAAAGTGGACCATCGTGACTTCCTGCACGCGCCGGCTCGCAGACGTGCGCATCGCCGCTGCCGGCCTGCCGAAGCCGAAATTTATGGTCACTTCCACCGACATAACCAACGGCAAGCCTCATCCCGAGCCGTACCTGAAAGGGGCGCAGATTCTGGGCGCGACTGGCGCGGAATGCGTGGTCATCGAAGACGCGCCCGCCGGAATCCGCGCGGGCAAAGCCGCGGGCGCGCACGTAGTCGCTTTGCGCACCACCGCGGGGGACGCCGAACTCCGCGAAGCGGGCGCCGACTGGATCGTACAAGACTGCGCGGAACTGTCAGTGGATCCGGGAAAGGACGGTGAAGAGTTCTTGCTGCTGCGGCGCCGAACAAAATAGTTTCTTACTGCTTGCAAACAATGAGCGCTGCTTCCAAAGAATAAAGACCGTTACTGTCAGGCAATTTTGAAAACGACTTAAGAAGTTAAATCCAGCGCAGCGCCTAAACTAAGAAGGCCGGGATAAATACCGGCACTCGTATTTCGGCTCGCCTCCTTCTCATCGGGCCTGACAAGGATCACACACCATGGAAACTCTCACACAAACGATCCCGTCTCCGGTGGAGCAAGCCGCGGCGTCATCAGCGCCTGCGCCGCAAAGAAAGATTCACACGGCGCAGCTCATTACGGCCATGCTCAAGTCCAGCCCGCATGTCAGCGACCTGATTTTCTCCCCCGGTCGCGCGCCGCAAATCGAGGTCAGCGGCCAGCTTGTCGAATTGAAATACAAAGGGCTCGAGTGCCTCACTTCGCAGGACACCAGCATGATTGCCGGCGACCTCATGGGGAAAAACGAGACGCCGATCCGGAAACTGGAACAAGATGGCGCGGCGGACCTCTCTTACGGCCTCACGGGGGTGGCGCGCTTTCGCGTGAATATTTTCAAGCAGCGCGGGAGCTGCGCCATCGTAATGCGCGTCATCCCGGACCAGATTCCCGGATTCGCGGAGCTGAACCTGCCGGAAGCTTTGCAGGAGATTGTGGATCTGCGGAATGGAATCGTGCTGGTCACCGGCCCGACGGGATCCGGAAAATCCTCCACGCTTGCGGCCATTCTCGACAAAATGAATGCGGAGAAGGCCTATCACATCCTGACCATCGAGGACCCCATCGAATTCCTGCACCGCCACAAGAAAGCCACCATTCACCAGCGCGAATTGCATTCCGACACGCCCAGTTTTGCGCTGGCTTTGCGCGCGGCTTTGCGGCAGGCGCCCAAAGTGATCCTTGTCGGCGAGATGCGTGACCGCGAGACCATCGAAATTGCGCTTGAGGCTTCTGAGA
>QHYL01000669.1 GCA_003224105.1 Acidobacteriota bacterium
CGGGACAATACAATCTCGGGGAACGCGTTCGCGGCGTTGAAGACGCGCTGAAAAAATATCCGGGAGTGAAAATCACGAAGACGATTCACGACAAGGGCGATTCCCGTGTCGCTTACGACGCGATTTCGCCCCTGCTCCAGGGCAAGGATAAGCCCGATGGGATCATTGGACTTGAGGCCTCGGGAGGCGAAGGGGCGGCTGACGCGCTGCACCGCGTGGACTTGGACGGCAAGATTCCCATCGTGGCGTTTGACAAGGATCCCGAAACGCTGGATTGGATTCAGCGCGGCGCGATTACCGCGACCGTAGTGCAGAAACCGTACGTAATGGCCTATTACGGATTAAAATTT
>QHYL01000670.1 GCA_003224105.1 Acidobacteriota bacterium
GAAGTGAACGGGCTGCAAAGTTCTAGGCGAGGCCCATTGAGGCGAAAGCGGTGATCGAAGCGCAGCCGAGCGCGACGCCCAGGACCATTCCCGCGAGAACGTCGCTGAGGAAGTGCATGCCAAGAACGATGCGGGATACGGCGATATTCAGCGCGAGGAACAACAAAACGCCTTCAAGTGAAGGGTAAAAATAACTGATGACCAGCGCGATGGAAAACGCGGTCATCGTGTGACCCGAAGGAAACGAGAATTGATCGGGCGGGAGAACCTTCGACCAGCAGTGCGGCTCGATTTGGCAGGGCCGCGGACGCTGGCTCAAATGCTTCAGCGCCTTGAACACGAAAACTCCGAAGACGGCCGCGGCGCCCGCTGCGCTTACAGCCGCGAATCTTTGCGGGCCTCCGAAGCCTAGCAGCAGGAAACCGAGCGCGTACCAAATCCAGCCGTCGCCGAGGCGCGTGACGGTAATTGTCCAGATGCGTACCCAGCGCGGCGCACGCCACCGGTTCATTCGCTGCATCAACCGATGATCCAGACTGTATTGAGCAAATGGAAAAAGAAAGAAAGCGATCTTCTGCGGAAAATTGTTACAGACTGATTTGGTTTTCTTCTTTGCCCACCTAGCATTAACCGCTTTCCGCGCCGACTCGCTTCGCTGCTCTGGCGTCATAGCAGCGGCTCTGGCAGGACCACCTTTCTTCCCCCCTTTTTTACCTAACTTCGCTAGATAGTCCCGCATTCCTTGTGGTATTTTCGTCATGCCGCTATAATGTACGAAAGCGGCTCAGGAAGTCAATCCATGAAGCGATTTCTCATCGTTGCTATCGTGGCTTTGTGCGGCTGCCATCATAGCCGTAACGACTACAAGATTGTGAGTTTTTCGGAAGACCCGTACGTATCCTCTGGCTATGACCCTATTCTCGGCCACAAATTCATCCTGCTCCACAATGGGGTACGAATAACCGCCCATTGTTGGATTCCAGAGCATCCCATTGCCAACACATCCTGTCTGGAGCTGAAAGGCAAAGTCGGAGAGACCGTTCAACTTGATTATTGGTTTAATCAAACCGATGTGCTGGTATATCAGCCGAACGGCCCAAACACAGAACCATTTGAGCAATTAAGAGTGGCATCGGCAAACGCGGAATAGGTTAGGAGAGAAATATGGCCTATTATTCTGTGAACGAAGAGAAGAAACCCCGTAAAGAACGGGTTTACCATACCGACCAAAACTGCCGATCTGGACGGGACATACCCAAAAACGAGCGGCGGCAAGGAACTGGTGGGTACAGACACTGTAAAAACTGTGTTAAGTAGGGCGACCCTGAAACCCTACCAATCCCAACGAGTCTCCCAGTTATACCAAAGATTCATAAAAAACGACTTCAGAGACCAGAACACCCGAACGATATTATTTTGCATTGTTTCTCTTGACAGTACGTGAGCTGCTCACGTATAATTCTCCCATTATGAACACACTTCCAGCCGACAAACGTTAGAACACCTGAAAGCCCACACCGCGCTGCATTTTGCCTATTACAATTCTGTGGGAGTCCACCAAACGCTGAGAGTTACCCCCGCAATGGCAGCGAATCTCACAGACCATCTTTGGGCGCTAGATGAACTTCTCGACACCGCCAACTAAGAACTAACCGCCGTCAATCTGAGAAGGATTCAAACTGACGGCGGCGACTCTATTAAGAGTCCCCATTGATCTACCTAATTCCAAGTAAGGAAACATCAATGAGCAATGGAAAGAAAAAATGCCGTATTCACGATGACGTGATTCTGGCTTTGGTATATGGGTGGTCTTTGTACCACCTGCTGCGGCTGTTCTCACGATAGGTGGGATGCGGCTTATGGGGCGGCGTAAAAAACCGCCCCGTTTTTGTTGTAGAATGGAACTCTATGAAACCCTCAAAACAAACTCTGCCAAAAGGCAAACCTTGCGAATGCGGGTGCGGTCAGTATCCAAAGAAACTGACTAGCAGATTTCT
>QHYL01000671.1 GCA_003224105.1 Acidobacteriota bacterium
GCCGGCGACGACTATAAGACTGTCTGACTTTGTTTGAAGTGTCATTGTGTTGTCCTTTTAGGTTCCTTCTTGAGTTGCTTATGTTCAGTTAACAGGCCCGTAGGCGAACTTTGCGAAGGACCGGGACGACGGCAACTAGGGTTGGTCGCAAGATGTAGGCGCCAAGGCACGTTGTTTCTTGAACTAAGAAATACGAAATTTGCGTGACTCTCTGTGCGGCAGATTATTTCCGGGACAATCCGTAATCGTCGCTTTCCATTCTCTGAAGCCCTGCTAGTTTATATCACTCAGTACTTCGGTGGACGGCAAGTTTCCAATGAACGAATGTTACACCTTCGGTGGATTGTCCCATTCCGCTGCCAGGGCTTTTTGTCGAAAAGAGAAACACTCGCAGGCCCCGGGTCGAGACCGCCCGGAAGACCTGCGAAATAGGCAGAAAAGGGGCTCTACGCACACCCGCCCCCGCAGGATGAAACGCGTACCATGTCCCAAAACTGTCCCCCTGAACAGTGTATTCTTCTTGTGCGCCGGGGCAATATCGTATCGCAGGGAGCCACGTTTGTGTCCTGCCTTGAAAGGAAACGCTGTCGATGATTCGGATGACTAAGTGGCTGGTACTTGCCATTCTGTTGAGCACACTTTGCAGTGCCAAGGCGCATGCTCAAATTGCTCCAATTATCAACGCCGTCAGTTGCGCCAGTTCTGCAGTGCAGACCGCTCTGAACAGCGTAGTCGCGGACGGCACGACGGTTGTCATTCCCGCCGGCAGTTGCACTTGGACAAGCACTGTAAACTACGTGGCGAAATTCTCGCTGACAATACAAGGGCAGACGACCGTTACGGGGACGTGCGGTCCGGGCGGCTCATGCTCAGCGGCGGACAACACAGCTATCCAGGATGCTACTGGGTCAGCGGCCCTGCACGTGACCACCGTTAACGGAAAATCACTTAGAATCACCGGTCTGTCGTTCGTCTGGGGCAGCGGCGCCCAAGAATACATTGGAATGCTGTATGTCACCGGAAATACACAGGCCCTGCGTATTGATCATTGTCACTTTTACCATGCGAACATAGTGGACCTCGTCATCCATGGAAACACTGGGCCTTTGTACGGGGTCGTGGACCATAACTTGTTCAACACAGGAAGCACCAACGAAGATGCTTTCAGAATCGAACATCCGAATTGGAACGGATTGGAGCCATCGGGCACGCCAGGATACCCCGACGGCCTTGGAAATACTTCTTGGGCGGATGCGGCTCACTGGGGCAGCAACAAGTTCGTATTCTTCGAGAACAATACCTTCGTCTTCGACGGAGGAAATTCGGGCCATGCTTTTGCCTACGACTGTACCGCGCTCGGCGGCAGAATGGTATTCAGGTATAACAACGTGGGGCCTAATATGGCCCTCCAGACGCACGGAACTGGTTCCGGCGACCATAACTATAGATCGTGCCGCGCTATGGAGATATATGGGAATAACTTCAACTTTAACAATAGCCCAGGCACCTTCAATTTCTTTGCTTTGCTCATGCTTGAAGGCGGCGGTTTGTATCTCTGGAACAACACCGTAACGGGATTCAAGGAAATCGTAGATATGGATTTGGTCCGGTCCAACAATCTGACTTATTCGGAAGGCTCCTCCCCCGGTGACTGGGGATATTGCTCTGCTTCGGCGATAAACGGAGTGGCGGGACCGAGCCCATGGGATTCGAACCAATCTGGCCAGAACGGTGGCCCGTGCCTCGATCAAAAGGGACGTGGTGCAGGAGATTTGATAACGGGAAATTTTCCCAGCAAAATTGATACTGCCACGGGGACTATGACATGGCCTCATCAAGCTTCTGATCCTGCCTATCTCTGGGGCAACACCTTCAACCCTGTGCCGTCAAATACAAATTACGGGGACTGGAACGCTACGGCGAGTGGTTCTGTCGCTCGAGACCGGGATTATTTTTTGGAAATCCCGCGCTATAACGTCTCTGGAATCTTCAACGGAACATCCGGAGTCGGATGTGGACCTTCCTCTGGTTTAGGCTGCTCCAACCCAGTTCCCCAACCTTCGACCTGTTCGCCCAATGTAGGATATTGGAACGCTTCGACGAGCACGCTCTATCAATGCTCATCGCCCAATACTTGGACGGCGCATTACACCCCGTACACGTATCCGCACCCGTTGACGGTTGGCTCCGGTACTCCACCGGCTCCTCCGACAGGGCTCCAAGCAATTGTCAACTAGGTGATCTTACAACTCCCCAGGCTTGCCAAAAGCTAGTTTCTAAAAATGCCCGCACCCCGCGGGTGAATCACGAAGCACGGCGCGAAATTAAACCGCGAAACGCTTCATACCCTTTTTCGATGACGCCTTGCCGCGCGGCCAGAACGTCCCGACCGAGAATTTGAACGGTGGAAATCTGCCCTAGATCGTCTAGTTTGCTGAGGGCCGATTTGCACCTCTCTGCCATTTCAGGGGCCGCCAGGAACAACTTAGAAGTTATGGCGAAGGGCGCCA
>QHYL01000182.1 GCA_003224105.1 Acidobacteriota bacterium
GCCCCACGTGCGCCCAGTTTTTGCCGGAGTCGGTTGAGACATAAACGCCGTTGCCCATCACGTCGCTGTCGCGGATAGCCCAGGCTTCGCCAGTGCCCACGTAGATGACACTGGGATCGGACGGAGCTACGGCGATGGCGCCAATCGCAACAACCGGCTGCTTGTCAAAGATAGGATCCCATCGATTGCCGCCGTCGGTGGTTTTCCAAACGGCGCCGGAAGCGGCGGCCGCGTAGTACGTGCTTGGGTCTCCAGGAACGCCGGCAATCGAGGCCACGCGGTTTCCAGCGCGGGGGCCGACAAATCGAAAGCGGAAGGTCTCTTCGTTAGCGCGCGGACCTGGTGGGCGTTGCGCGTAGGCAAATGAGCCGCAACTGGCGAGGGCCCCGAGAGAGAGACCTGCTTTGACGGACAAACTACACATGGAAGTGAGGCGCATTTCGCCTTATCCCCTTTCGCTGGCAAAAGAAGATTTGTGCTGCTGGCATGCTACCCATTTATTCTCGATATGAAAACCGAATCCGATTTTCGTCCGTGCACGAGTCTCACAGAGTGCAAGTACGCGCTCACGGCCCCAGCGTTACCGTCGCGACGGACATTCGCGGCAAGTCCAATCGCACGGTAGAACCTTCCACTTTCACCGGATGCGGCTTGGGCACGACGCGATCCGGCGCGTCAAAGCTGTTGCAGGCGTTCCAGTCAGCATCATGGAGAAGGACTGCCGTTGCGTCTTTTGCGGTTGCGCCGCGAAGCGCGCATTGAATCTCCAAATCCTGGTCAGGAAATGGATTGACCAGGCTCAACATGACAACGCCATTTTTGGTCGAAGCGGAAACCGAAAGATCCACGGAAGCTTTGTCTTTGTCCGATGTTGCCGCGTCCGTTTCGACTTTCACGGCAGTCTTACCGCGGTGTCCCTTGAACAACGCGAAGGCGTGATAAGTGGTCGTGCGCACGCACTGCTTCCCCTCCGGACCATCCGTCAGCAGCAGCGACTGAAGCACGTTCACGATTTGCGCGATGTTGCACATGAAGAGTTTGTCGGCCTGGCGGTTGAAAATGTTCAGTCCCAATCCTGCTGCCGCGGCGCTGCGCATGGTGCTCTGCTGCCACAATTTGCCGAATTTCTTTTCGTCTTCGGCGGCGATACGGTCCCAGACTCCCCATTCATCCAAGACCAGCGCTATCTTGCGCCCGTCGCGGTAGCTATCAAACAACGCACGCTGCTGCGCGATGGCTTCTTCAACTCGCGCAAAAATGGCGAGCTGCTTTTTCACATGCTCCGCGCTGAAATGCAGCGGATGATCTTCCCCGCCCTCGTAATAGTGCATGGAGACGCCTTCGGGCGATCCCCCTTCGAGCGTGTCCATGAACTTGCGCGACCAGCGCGTATCGTTTCCGTTCGGGCCGCTGGCAATCAAGAACGGTTCCGTGTCGCCGTACTTCCGCAGATAAACTGAAAAGCGGCGATAGTGATCGGCGTAAGTTTCCGGGCGCATCCATCCGCCGCAGCCCCAAGCTTCGTTGCCCACGCCCCAGTAGCGCACGCGAAAGGGCTCAGTAGCGCCGTTCTTGATGCGCTCCTCGGCGAGCGTGCTTCCCGACGGCATGTTGCAATACTCGATCCAGTTGCGCATTTCCTGCGGAGTGCCGCTCCCAACGTTGCCGGCAAGATACGGCTCCGTGCCAATCATCCGGCACAGGCCGATGAACTCGTGCGTGCCGAAGCTGCCGTCCTCGACGTAGCCGCCCCAGTGAATATTGACGCGCTTTGGCCGGCTTTCGATGGGTCCAATTCCGTCACGCCAATGATAATCATCCGCGTAGCAGCCGCCGGGCCAGCGCAAGACCGGAATTCCCAGCTCTTTTAAATACTCGACGGCCTGCTGGCGATAGCCGTTGACGTTGGGAATGGGCGAATTTTTCCCGACCCACAGTCCGCCGTAGACGCAAGAGCCGAGATGCTCTGCAAAGTGCCCGTGAAATTCCGGACGCACCGTGCCGATTTCTTCGTCCGCGCGCACGGTAATCTTGCGCGTTGCACTCGAAGCTGCGCCGGCCAGGCGCGGCATGAGCGAGCAGAGAGATACAGCCGCAGTGTTCCCGACAAATCTCCTGCGGGAAATCTTCGAGAGCATCGTATCTCCTTGTTGAGGATGATTCGGCCCGACGTGCTTGATACTTTGCTTGCTAACGCGAAACCACGCCCCGTTCATCCAGACGGCTACGCGCTCTTTTTGTTCACTTTCCAATAAACCGTGTAGCGCTCATCGTAGTTCTGGTAGAGGGGCGCCATCTCGATCGTTTTCTTCTGTCCCGCCGTTTGGAACGCCAGCGCTTGCCCTTTCACTTGCTCCACCCAATCGGGTGTATCACCCGAACCGATTAGGGCTGGCACGGGAATCGCGCGTGCCTCATCTGGCCCCGAGGGTCCATAGATATGGTCTTCCATGAGACCTCTTGAGCCGAGGCGTCCGGCCAGAACCAAAGGACCATACATGGCGGCCTGCGTTGTGGGTTCGTCCGGAAGCGGGGCGAGATGCAGGCTCATGGGCATGGCCACTTCAATTTTGTCGCCGTCGTTCCAAGTGCGGTCCAGCGTGAGATAGGAACTCGGCTTCGCGGCCACTTCCTGCTTCTTTCCGTTGATCGAAACCGTTGCCCCTTGCATCGCCCAATAAGGCACTCGCGCGTGCAATGGCATCTTCACCGGCGCGCCAGTCTTGATCGTGAGCGTTGTTCCTTCTTCTTCTGGGAAGCTCGTTTCTTGCAACAGTGTGACTTTCTTTTCCGGCCAGCTCAGTTCCGAGGCGATGAAGAGGTTCACGTACACGCCCTGCGCGTCGTGGAAATAGATTGTGTCGCCGAACTTGGCAAACTCTTCTGAGCCCGTTCCCGTGCAGCACCAGAAGGAGTCAAAGCGTTTCCCGAAAGTCTTCCAGAGGCTCGGGTAGAGCGATAGGTAGTACATCTTCATGCCTTCGGAGTCCTGGGTTCCCAGTCGGCTGTTGAAGAGTGTCCGCTCGTAGTAGTCCATCGCCGCCGGCTCGCCGGTCCAACTGAAAAGGTGCCGAGTGAGCTTCATCATATTGTAGCCACAGCAGCATTCTTCGGCAGCTGGGCCGAGTTGGTCGGCAAACTTGCCTGGATCGGTTTGCCAGCCTTCGCCGTTGCTGGTGCCGCCCGTGCAATAAGTGCGTTGCGAGACGACTTCGTGCCAGAAGTAATCCGCAATGTCGTGGTAGCGTTGGTCGCCGGTCAGTTCATAGCCGCGGGCGGCGCCAATCACCTTGGGAATGTTGGTATTGGCGTGCAGCCCCTTCAATTCATCCTTCCGCTCTGCTAGCGGGTCAAAGAATTTCTTGTGATCGAACCGACGCGCCAGCGATAAGTATTGTTCCTTGCCCGTGAATGCATACAAATTGAAAAGCGACTCGTTCATTCCACCGTGCTCGACCATCTGCATCTTGGCCCATTGCTCGTCGCTGATCGGCTTCAGGTATTTATCCACCCACGCCGCCATTTTTTCCGCGGTCGCGAGCGCCTGCTCGCTTCCGCAGAGCGTGTACATATCCAAATGCCCGGCAAGAATCTTGTGATAGGTGTAGAAAGGCGCCCAAACGCGCTTCCCTTCCTTCAGGCGGTCGTAGAAGCTCGTTGGATAAGCACTGAGATAGCCATCCTGATTCAGCTTCTGCTGGCATCTCGCCAGCTCTGCAACCAGCACATCGCCTTTTTGCTTGATAGCGTCGTCACCTGTCGCCGCATGCAGCAACGCGATGGCTGAGAGCACATGCCCGCCCGCAAAATGGCCACGCAATTCGCCGCGCGGATGCTCCCACCCGCCTAGCGGCTCCGCCGTCGATGGAATTCCCGCAGTCAGGCGAAAGGTGTGCAGCAGCCGGTCGTTCGGCAAAGATTCGATGAAGCTTTGATTGCTTTCCATCTGGTCGAGGAAGATTCCGGGGCGCAAGCGCACTTGAGATAGCGGAAACGCCTTGAGCTTTGTGTCAACCGCTTCGTGGACTGGCCTGGGGGCCGCGTTCCCGAACATTCCGGCCAGGGAGCCCCAACCGCGGCTGGGAAGCACGGCAGCCGTGCCTACCGCCGTTGCCGCAGCCGAAATCCACTGCCTGCGATTCCAACGACTTGCTGAGCCCATGACCGCCCCCCAGAATTTTTGTCGTTAACACCCGTGTGCGTCAGCTTTGTGAAAGTGCACGTCCCAGTTCAAATAACGCGTTGTTGCTTCGTGCACCGCCGGCGCCGTGTTGGAGAAATTTGCCGCCACGTGGTGCTCGAATCCGCGTTCGCAGATAAACCTGAGTAGCTTCTGCAATCCCGGAATGCGCACCACCCCTGCGCCTCCAAAGGTTTCCAGGGGATCGTCCGTAAATTCCCCTTCCCCGACGTAGCCTCGCATCTTCCCTTCCCGGTCATCGGTGGAAAACCGCGCAAAACTCATCGGGCCGCTCTTCACCTGGCCCACGCAAGTGCCGAAGGTATTTTCCTTGCCCACCGTTCCCGCGATAATTTCCTGAAAGTCCATGCGCACATCTTTGAAAAAATGCTTCGGCAGGTTGCTGCAGTGAAAGCACACGGCCTTGTCCGGGTCCTCGGCGTAGTTGTTGTTCCAATCGAGCAGCGCGCTTGGCGTCTGCGAGGCCAATTGCAGGGCGTGCATTCCGATGACGCCCGCCACATCCACTTCGCACGCGCTCGAGAGCCCGGAGTCGCTCATCATGCTCATCACCGTGCACGGCACTACGCCGAAAAATTCCTCGAGCGAGGTCCAACACTGAATGGCGCTGATGGTTACTTCTGTCTCCCTCATCCACGTATGAATGACTGCGCCGAGCTTCGCCATTTTTATAAGAGCCGCTTCGGGAATGCTGTTTGTCGAAACGTAAGCGCGAATCGCTTTTAACCTTTCGAGAACCGCAGGGTCGTTGTCCTTAAGCCGTCCGATTCTTCCCATGACTTCGGAAAGATCCCACGTCTCCACGGAAATCCCCGTCGACTCGAGAATCTTTTCGCTATAACGCACCGTGTTGAACGCCGCGGGCCGCGCGCCGATCGCGCCGATCCGGAGTTTCTTGAGGCCCTTCACCACGCGGCACACGGCCTGGAACCAGTTCAGGTCGTCGCGGAATTGCGGTGAATTCGGCGCTTCGGTGTGCAGCGTGGTCAGCGAGTAAGGAATTCCGTATTGTGCGAGGTTATTGCAGGCGGACATCTTCCCGCAAAAGCTGTCGCGCCGGTCGCGAATGGTCATCTTCGAAGGCGTGTCCGGCGTGGCCTGCATGAGCACCGGCACACCGAGGTTGGCCATACGCAGCGTTTCCGCAATGGCGCGCTCGTCGCCAAAGTTCGGAAGCGTCACGACAATGCCGTCGATTTCGTCGCGATGTTTCTTGAAAAGATCCGCGCAGCGCGCCGCTTCCTGGCGCGTTTCCACGGCGCCGTGCTTGGAATCACTTTCCCCGAGAGCGATAGGCTTGATGCCCTGAGCAGTCAATGTAGAGAGCATCTCCTGATGGCCCGACCGCGCCAGGTGATCCGGGAAAAAACCCCGGTTACCGACAATCACACCGAGCACCATCGGTGGGTTAGAAGGTTGCGTCATGACTTAGCCAGAGGCAATTTTTCTGCAAACGCTTGCAGCGCAGACATTACAGCGATTTCTGCAACCTTGTCAAGCGCGCTTTGCCCCTTCTCCTTTCTGGCGTTACCCCGACTTTGCACTGTTTCACGGAATTATACTCATTCAGAAGCTGAACTGCCTCTTCCTTTGCGGTTCCATTTCCGCCGAGGAGCGAATTTTCGATAGAATGTGCCTTCCCGCAACTTCAGGAGTCTTTAATGCGCAAGAGGCGTTCGCTGGCAATGAATCTGGATGCCGTGGCTCAAAGAGCAGGTGTTTCCACATCCACGGTCTCTCGCGTCCTCAACAATCTCGAGATTGTCAAATCTTCCACGCGCTCCCGCGTGTTGAAAGCCGCCGAGGAACTTAACTATCACCCGAACCTCCACGCGCGCTCTCTCGCACGCGGGAAGAGCAGGATTCTCGGCATCATTGTTTCCAACATGGAGAATCCGTTTTTTTTCGATATTTATCGCACGCTCGAAGCGGATGCTCATGCCCAGGGCCTGGAAGTCGTGGTGGCCAATACCGACTACCGCTCCGAGCAGCTCCTTGCCAGCGTGCAACTCATGATTGGCCTCCGAGTTGCCGGCCTGGCAGTCATCGTTTCAGAAATGGAACAGCATTTGATCCAGACCGTTTCCGGCAGCCGCATCCCCGCCGCCTTCTATGATGTGGGAACGCCGCAGAAGAATATTACCAACATCCGCGTGGACTACCGCAAAGGAATCAAAAAAACCGTCAGTTATCTGAATGCTTTGGGCCATAAACGGATGGCCTTTGTTGGGCATCATTCCACTCTCGGGCCCATCAGCGAACGCCGCAAGACTTTTCTGGAATCCGTGCACCGCTGCTCGCCGGGCGCCGAGCCTCGGATCTTTGCAGGCCCCGATGGTCTCGACGGCGGCCGGCAGGCGGCTCGCGAATTGCTCGAATCGGGCTTTCGTCCCACCGCGATTCTTTGCGTCAACGATTTTATGGCCGTCGGCGTAATGCGCGAACTGCGCGAGGAGGGCCTTCAGATTCCCCGCGATGTTTCCGTTACCGGGTTTGACAATATCAAGCTCGCGGAATTCTGCTCTCCCTCGCTTACCACCGTGCACATTCCCCGCGAGCAAATCGGACATATTATTTTCGACCACGTACTGGGTAATAGCCGCGAAGAGCGCGAAGTCGGCCGAGAAATCGTCATCGACCCTGAACTCGTGGTCCGCGATTCCACTGGAGTCGCCGCCAAGAACTAGCGGCCGCGAGCAAGTCATCCGCTTCTGCTTTGCTTGATTACTTCGAAACGCGCAGCATGACAGCGCCATGCCGCGGCACCTGCGCCGTAAAATCGTTTTCAAACGACCCCAGATCCTTGTGCGCCCACAGGTCTCGCACGTGCACGCTGCCCGTAAACCCGAGGTCTTTGAAATTCACTTTCACAGGAAACGCTCCCGCTCGGCTGAACAAGCCGACCGCAACACTGCCATCTGCTAGTGGTTTCGCCCATACCTCCAGAGGACCCTCCGCGGACACACGATGACCTTGCAATCCCTTTGCATCTTGGTCCACCGCGATCGCTTCTTTGTTCAACAGAATCGCCGAATCCTCCGGTGTCACGTGCGTCAGATCATTCCCCGCCAGCAGCGGCGCTGCCAGCAGGCACCACAGCGTCATATGTGTGATGTACTCGTCGTGGCGCATGCCCCCGTTGCCAATTTCCAGCATGTCGGGATCATTCCAATGCCCAGGCCCGGCGAAAGCCTCGAGCCCCGCCTGGCCGAAACCTATCGTCGACATGGATTCGTACCGGTCCTGGATGTCTCCCGTCGTCCGCCACAAGTTTCCGCCCACATCCTTGCCCCAGCGCCAAACCAGGTCCCAGCCGTATTCGCACAAGCTGAACACAATCGGCCGGCCAGTCTTCTGCAACGCTTGGTGCATTTTCTCGTAAACTTCGCGAATCTGGCTGACCGGATACACTTGCGACGCGCTGCACCAATCATATTTTAAATAATCCACGCCCCACTCGGCGTAAGTCTGCGCGTCTTGCTCTTCGTGCTGATAGCTTCCCGTAAAGCCCGCGCAGGTTTCCGGGCCGGGCGAGGAATAAATTCCAAACTTCAGGCCCTTGCTATGGACGTAATCGGCCAGCGCCTTCATGTCCCCGAAATTTCTGTTGGGCACAATGCGCCCTTGTTCGTCGCGCCCGGCTTGCCAACAGTCATCCACGTTCACGTAAATGTAGCCGGCGTCTTTCATTCCATTGCTGGCAATCGCGTTCGCTGCGCCTCGCACGTCCGCCGCCGTCACTTTGCACGCAAAATGATTCCAACTGTTCCAGCCCATGGGAGGACTTGGCGCGGCGGTGGTTTGCGCCTGCACGGAATAAACGGAGATTAGAAACAACGCGAACAAGCCAACGAAGATTCGCATGCGCATGGACGATGCTCCTTAAACGAGTGGAATTGTCGCCGGCCGTGCTCCGGTGTCGATCTTTAAAAGCCTATTTTTCCGTGGAGAATTTGTAAATCGTCGTTGTGTGATAGTGTTCGCCGGGTTTCAGCTCCGTAGAGGGAAACTTCGGCTTGTTCGGCGAATCCGGAAAATGCTGCGTCTCCAGGCAGAACGCCGAGCGCTTGGTATAGCTGATGCCGCCCTTCCCATGCAACGACCCATCCAGGAAATTTCCCGTGTAAAACTGCACGCCAGGCTGCGTGGTCCAAACTTCCATCACCCGGCCGGTCTTCGGTTCCACCACGCGCGCCGCCAGCGAAATGGCCTCGCCCGCCTTTCTGCGCAACACAAAATTGTGATCGTAGCCTCCGCCCAGCTTGATCTGTTCATCGTCGGAATCGATGCGCGCGCCAATCGGCGTCGGCTTGCGAAAATCAAACGGCGTGCCGGCCACGTCGCGAAGCTCTCCCGTAGGAATTAGTCCGGAATCCACTGGCGTGAACTTGTCCGCCTCGATCATCAAGATGTGACCGAGAATATCCCCCGACCCCGACCCCGGCCCCGCAAGATTAAAGTAAGAGTGGTTCGTCAGATTCACGACCGTGTCTTTGTCGGTCGTCGCGAAGTACTCGATCTTCAGCGCGTTCGAATCCTCTAACGTATAAATCACGCGCACATGCAAGTTCCCCGGAAATCCCTCTTCGCCATCCTTGCTCAAATAACTCAGTTCGAGCGCCTGGCCATCCTTCGACTCGATTTCTTTTGCCGTCCACACGGCTTTGTTGAAACCCTTGGTCCCTCCGTGCAGCGTGTTCTCGCCGTTATTTTTCGCCAGCGTGTAGGTCTTTCCGTCCAGCTTGAACTCCGCGTGCCCGATGCGGTTTCCGTAGCGGCCAATCAGGGCGCCAAGATAACTCGTGTTGCTCACATACCCGTCAACCGAATCAAAACCGAGCACTACGTCGCCGAGCTTCCCATCGCGATCCGGCACCTTCAGCCAAACGACCGAGCCGCCATAGGTGGTGATTGCCGCTTCGGCCCCGTTCTTATTCGTCAGCGTATACAGATCCACTTCCTCTCCGTCCGGCGCCTTCCCGAAAGGCGATTTCTTCGTGGAACCAGGTTTTGCCCCCGCGCCCGCAAGAGAACTAGCCCCGCTTGCTGCCATCGTCGTCATCAGAGTGGCCCCCAGAGTGAAACGCAAAAGGGATGGAAGTGTCAAGAAGCAAATGCAAGCGCTTGCAGCCGTTGCTCGGTTACGCCTCCTTCAACGCCTCTGCGCCTCCCCCCGAAACCTGTCCTCACATTGGCAGCATGGAAGGCCACATGGCGACGCCTAACGCCGCAGCCTATTGAAAAAGCGCGCTTTGCAGGCGCTTTCCGGTTTTTGCTGTAAGCCGTGCCGAACCGCGCAGGAAGGACTTGCAAAGCCAAAATGTAAGCGGTTGCAGAAAATGCTTGACACGCTGGATTCAGATGCGCTATAACGCGCCAATTGAAATTGCATATTGTATCCGCGGACCGCTCGTCCCCGGACCACTTTTGCAACTTAGGGTGCCTGTCGAGGGATTCAAAATCCGATCTTGCCTCTGCGCAAGGGGGAATAGATATATGACCACGCTGGAAAACGTTTCTTTTTTTTCAATTCGACGCGGCCGCGTTCTTGGCTTTCTCTCTCTCCTCCTCGCCCTCGCCTGTTGCTCCCCTTCCTGGGCCCAAATGGGTTCGGTCGGAACAGTCACTGTTCTCGTTCTCGACCCGAGCGGCGCGGCCGTGCAGGGCGCGAAGCTAGTCCTGCAAGACTTGGCTACAAATGAAACGCGAGAAGCGGAAACGCAACAGGTGGGGAGCTACGGTTTCGTCTCGTTGCCCTTGGGAAAATACAAGCTAACCGTTTCCAAAGCCGGATTTCAGAGTGAAGTTCTGAATTCTGTGATTGTTCAGGCAGGCCGCGTGACCGACGTGAAGGTGGAACTTAAAGTAGGCGCAGCCACGGAGAAGGTCGTTGTGGATGCGAGCGCGACTCCGCTCGTGGAACTAACTTCCAGCGCGATTGCAACGACCATCGACATGAAACAGATCGAGGATCTTCCGCTTGGAGGCAGAGACGTCAGTGCCCTTGCACAGCTATCTCCAGGTTACAGCGGAACGGGGGGATTTGGCACTTGGAACGGTCTGCCAGTGATCGCACAGGCTAACACAATTGACGGGATCGCTTCCTCCACAAGCCGCATGAAATTCGCGGGCAATGTGTCACCCACACTGGAAGCGCGCCTGGAAGACATACAGGAAATGACCGTTCAAACGAGCGAGACGGACCTGAACCAAGGCATGGGCTTGGCAGCAATGCAAGTGAATTTCGTTACTCGCCGGGGGAGCAATGAGATTCATGGCCGTATTTTCGAAGATTTTCGAAATACAGCTCTGAACGCCAATAGCTGGCTCAACAACGCCGTTGGTCAAAGCAAAACACCAATCATCCTTAATGAGTTTGGCGGCAGTGCCGGCGGCCACATCATCAAGGATAAGCTCTTCTACTTTGCTTCGTTCGCTATGGCCAAGCAGCCAGGTGGCTTTCCTACGAGCAATACGGTTTTGACGCCCCTTGCGCAGCAAGGGATTCTCACCCAGCAAGACGGAACCCAGGTCAATCTCTTCACGCAGGTAGCCCAACCGAATGGCCTCCCAGACTGCACGACAAATGCGGCGATCTGCCAAGCCTTCAACACCCAACAAGCTCTCATAAATAAAGCAATCGCTAGCGGCGGAGCAACTCTATCTGCATCGGGCAATCCAAATACTCAGATACTGAATTGGCTTGTGCCGTCACCCACAACCCGG